>CAYYCE010000035.1:0-13037 GCA_964469635.1 uncultured Kineosporiaceae bacterium | reverse complement strand
CACGCGGAAGCGACTGATCCTCATCGCCGCGAGCGCACTTCTCGTGTGGGTGATCGGCGAAGCGTTGTCCCTCGCCGGGCTCGCCATCGTGGAGCGCACACGCGGTGTCCGGTATGAACCCCTCCTGGCCCATCACCTGTCGACGCTGCGCACCACCCGCGGCTATGAGCGCTTCCTGGAGTGGGGCAAGAACAGACTGCAGCGCGGCGGCGCCCCGGGGCGCCTCGCCTACGACGCGCTGCACGGGGTCAAGAAGGGCCTCAAGGACGTCGTCGCGCCGCAGGGCATGTTCGAGGACCTCGGGATCAAGTACCTCGGTCCGGTGGACGGACACGACATCATCGAGCTGGAGCACATGTTGCACCGGGCCCACGATTATGGCGGGCCGGTGATCGTGCACGTCATCACCCACAAGGGCCACGGCTACGCCCCGGCCGAGAACGACACCGCCGACCACTTCCACGGCGTCGGGGTGATCGACCCGGAGACCGGGACACCGATCGCCACCGCGGGGACGGGCTGGACCTCGGTGTTCGCCGAGGCCATGGTCGAGCAGGGCGGACGGCGCGAGGACGTCGTGGGCATCACGGCGGCGATGATGATCCCGGTCGGGCTGCACGCCTTCGCGGCCGCCTACCCCGAGCGGGTCTTCGACGTCGGGATCGCCGAGCAGCACGCGGTCACCAGCGCCGCGGGCATGGCATTCGCCGGCCTGCACCCGGTGGTCGCGGTGTACGCCACGTTCCTCAACCGGGCCTTCGACCAGGTGCTCATGGACTGCGCCCTGCACCGCGCCGGCGTCACCTTCGTGCTCGACCGGGCCGGGATCACCGGGGACGACGGCGCCAGCCACAACGGCATGTGGGACATGACCATGTCGGCCATGGTGCCCGGTCTGCGGCTGGCGGCCCCCCGGGACGCGGCGACGCTGCGGGCCGAACTGGCCGAGGCGCTCGAGGTGAGCGATGCGCCCACTGTGGTGCGCTTCCCCAAAGGCGCCGTGCCGCAGGACATTCCAGCGATCGACACGATCGATTCCGGTCAGGGCGGGATCGACGTGCTGCGTCGCGACGGCCGCCCGGACGTCCTGATCGTCGCCGTCGGCTCGATGGCCGGCATCGCGTTGGAGGTGGCCGGACGGCTGACGGACCAGGGGATCGGTGTCACGGTGGTCGACCCCCGTTGGGTCCTGCCGGTGGCGGAGCCCCTGGCAGACCTGGCGACGGGCCACCGGCTGGTGGTCGTGGTCGAGGACAACCTGGTCACCGGGGGCATCTGCAGCGCGCTGCGGGACCTGCTCGCCGAGCGGGGCACGGACGTCCCGGTGCGCGGCTTCGGGATTCCGAAGGCCTTCCTGGAACACGGTTCGCGGTCCGGCGTGCTCGAGGGAGTCGGTCTGAACGCACAGGCGATCAGCCGCCAGGTGATCGAGAGCGTGGCGCCGATGGACGTCGAGGTCAGCGCGTTTCGACCGCAGGCCGGGTGAGGTCCCCCCGGACCAGGGCCAGGGTCACCGCATCGCGGGTCACCAGCAGCGGTCGCGACAGGCCGCGCTCGGGAGCGTCGGTGAGCTGCCAGGCGAGTGCCACGTAGGCGGGATCGACCCGGGACAGGTCGAACCAGCCCCGGGTGCGGTTCGGGACGGCGAGCGCGCGCATCCCGCTGCCGTCGCCCTCGGCAAGGGCGGTGCGCAGCCGCCGGCCCGCGAGCAGGCTGAGCGGGTCGCAGCCGGCCACCGGGCGGAGCATGGTGGCGTGGGCGCCGTCGCGGCGCACCAGTTCGGCGGCCACCGCGGAATACCGCTCGATCCGGGCCGCAGCCGACGGCCACAACTCCTCAGGGGTGAGGCCGAGGCCCGCGACCACCGTCGGCGGAAGCGGGATCACCCCCGACCCGGCCGGCACCGGCTCGTCAAGGCCCAGGCCGAGGTGCAGCGCCCCGCCGGGCAGCCGGCGGCGGAGCCACGCGGGGCCGAGGTGGTCGACGTGACCGGGGGGCAGAGCCAGGGCCACGGCGCGGTCCCGGACCCAGCCGGCCGCCTCGGGGCCCAGCCCGGCCAACCGCCTGCGCAGCCGCAGCAGGCCGGCCAGCCGGTGCCGGCCCGCCGCCGAGGCCGGGTCGTACCCGGCGCAGACCGCGGCCAGCTCGCGCCAGGCGACGAGGACCTCCGTGCCGGCCGCACCGCCCGGGAGCAGCACGCCACGCGCCGTGGGGAGCAGGTCGACCCCATCGAAGACGCTGACGCTGAGTGCACCGCGGCGCAGGGCAGTGACCGGCATGTCGGCTTCCATGTCACTGACGGTAGTCATTCCGGGGTGTCAGGTGCGGCGGAACCGACCTGTTCTCGCCCGCCTGGACCAGTCGCCGGGTGGTCCGGGCGGGGTGGTCCGGGCGGGGCGGTGGTTCAGCCCAGGTGACCGGTGCGGCGCAGGTAGGGCGTGATGCCTCCGAGGTGGAACGGCCAACCGGCGCCCAGCAGCATGCAGAGATCGATGTCCGCGGCCTCGGCGACCACCCCGCCGTCCAGCATGAGGCGCACCTCCTGGGCCAGCGCGGCCAGGGCCCGCTCCCGGACCTGCTCCTCGGTGGCCGGTGAGTCCGCCTGGACCAGGAGGGCCTGGGTCTCCTCGGGGACGTACGGTCCGCCGTCCGCGCCCCAGGCGTAGACCCCGGTCATACCGGCCTCCACGATCGCGCGCAGGTTGCGCGAGACCCCGAACCGGTCGGGGAAGGCCGTGTGCATGGTCTCGGCCACGTGCAGCGCCACGGCCGGGCCGACCAGTTGCAGCAGCACGAACGGGCTCATCGGCAGGCCCAACGGCTCCAGCGCCCTGTCGGCGACCTCGATGGGCGTCCCCTCGTCGACGGCCGCGGTGATCTCGCCCAGGAACCGGGTGAGCAGCCGGTTGACCACGAATGCCGGTGCGTCCTTGACCAGCACGCACGACTTCCTGAGCTTCCTGCCGACGGCGAAGGCCGTCGCAAGGGTGGCGTCGTCCGTGCGCTCGCCGCGCACCACCTCGACCAGCGGCAGCACCGCCACCGGGTTGAAGAAGTGGAACCCGACCACGCGCTCGGGGTGCTGCAGGTCGCTCGCCATGTCGCTGACCGACAGCGAGGAGGTGTTGGTCATCAGCACGCACTCGGGCGAGACCACCTTCTCGACCGCCGCGAACACGGACTTCTTGACCGAGAGTTCCTCGAACACCGCCTCGATCACGAGATCGGCCCCGGTGAACGCCTCGGCCTGCTGGACGGACCCGCTGATCAGCGCCTTGAGCCGGTTCGCCTCGGCGGCGCCGATCCTGCCCTTGCCCGCGAGGGAGTCGATCTCGCCGCGCACGGCCTGAACCCCGCGATCGACGCGCTCGGCATCCAGATCGGTCAGCGCCACGGGGACCTTCAGCCTGCGGACGAACAGCAGCGCCAACTGGGTTGCCATCAGGCCCGCGCCCACCACGCCGACCTTGGTGATCGGTCGGGCCAGTGAGGCGGCGGGCACCCCGACGGGGCGCTTGGCCCGCTTGTTCACCAGGTCGAAGGCGTAGAGGCTGTTGGCGAACTCCGGGCTCACGATCAGGTCGGCCAGGCTCTGGGACTCCGCCTCGAAGGCGGTGTCGCGGTCGGCCGTGCGGGCCAGGGCGACCAGGTCCATCGCGCGGTACGGTGCCGGCGCCGCACCGTGGACCTTCGCGTCGGCCAGTGCTTTCGCCTCGGCCAGCGCCGCCGTCCAGGCGGTCTCGTCGTGGTCGACCTCGGTCCGCTCCACCGTCACCTGACCGGTCAGGACGTCGGCGGCCCAGAGCAGTGAGCGCTCCAGGAAATCGGCCGGTTCGAACATCGCGTCGGCCATGCCGCGCGCAAAGGCCTTGGGGCCGTTGAGCATCCGGTTGGTGTTCAGCGGATTCGCGATGATCACTTCGAGGGCCGGAGCCACCCCGATCAGGTTCGGCAACAGGAACGTGCCGCCCCAACCGGGGAGCATGCCCAGGAAGCACTCCGGCAGCGCGACCGCGGGCACCGCCGAGGAGATGGTGCGGTAGGTGCAGTGCAGCGCCAGTTCGACGCCGCCGCCGAGCGCGGCGCCGTTGACGAAGGCGAACGACGGCACCGCGAGTTCGCCGAGGCGCCGGAAGACGTCGTGGCCGTACCTGCCGATCTCCACGGCGATGTCGCGCGCCTCCTGCGGGCTCGAGGCGGATGCGGCACCGGAGGACGCCATGGTGAGGTCTGCGCCGGCCAGGAAGAAGAACGGCTTGCCGGTGACGGCCACCGCGGCGATCTCCCCGGCCGTGGCCCGTTCGGCCAATCGGGTCAGGGCGGCGTCGAGCTCGGCCAGTCCGGCCGGGCCCATGGTGGTCGGTCGGGTGTGATCGCGGCCGTTGTCCAGCGAGACCAGGGCCAGGACGCCCGGGTCGCCGCCGGCGGTGCGGGGGAGCGCCACGTCGCGCACCAGGGCGTGCGTGACGACCTCGTCCGGCAGGGCCGGCAGGGTACGGGGGGTGGTGTCGGTGCTCACGCGGCGTGCTCCTTGCCGTAGTCGGCGTGGTGGGGGTTCTCCCAGATCACGGTGCCGCCCATGCCCACCCCGATGCACATCGTGGTCAGGCCGTATCGGACCTCCGGGCGGGAGGCGAAGTGGCGGGCCAGCTGCGTCATCAATCGGACGCCGCTGGAGGCCAGGGGATGTCCGATGGCGATCGCGCCGCCGTCCGGGTTGACCCGTTCGTCGTCGTCGGCGATCCCGAAGTGGTCGAGGAAGGCGAGTACCTGGACGGCGAACGCCTCGTTGATCTCGAACAGTCCGATGTCCTCGATCCGTAACCCGGTGCGCGCCAAGGCCTTCTCGGTCGCCGGCACCGGACCGTATCCCATCACCTCCGGCTCGACGCCGGCGAAGGCGTAGCCGACCATGCGCATGCCGACGGGCAGACCGAGCTCGGCCGCGGCCTCACCGGAGGCCAACAGACAGGCCGTGGCGCCGTCGTTGAGCCCGGCCGCGTTGCCGGCGGTCACCCGGCCGTGCGGCCGGAACGGGGTCTTGAGCGTGGCCAGGCTGGCCATCGTGGTGCCCGGCCGGGGGGGCTCGTCGACGGTGGCCAGGCCCCAGCCCTGCTCGACGTTGCGGGTGGCCATGGGGACCAGGTCGGCCTGGATCCGGCCCTGCTCGTAGGCCGCCGCCAGTCTGGTCTGGCTGGTCACCGCGTAGGCGTCGGCCCGTTCCTTGGTGAGCTGCGGGAAGCGGTCGTGCAGGTTCTCGGCGGTCTGTCCCATGTTCAGGGCCGACGGGTCGACCAGCTTCTCGGCGACCAGTCGGGGGTTCGGGTCGAAGCCCTCGCCCATCGGGTGGTGGCCCATGTGCTCGACACCTCCGGCGATCACCACGTCGTAGGCGCCGGCGGCGATACCCGAGGCGGTGGTCGTCACCGCGGTCATCGCCCCGGCGCACATCCGGTCGATGGCGAACCCGGGCACGCTGCGAGGCAACCCGGCCAGGATGCCGGCCATGCGGCCGATCGTCAGCCCTTGGTCTCCGGTCTGGGCGGTGGCCGCGATGGCCACGTCATCGACCCGCTCCGGGGGGAGCTCGGGATGGCGGGCCATCAGCTCGCGGATGCATCGGACGATCATGTCGTCGGCCCGGGTCTGGGCGTAGATGCCCTGGTCCCCGGCCTTGCCGAAGGGGGTGCGGACGCCATCCACGAAGACGACGTCATGCAGTGTTCCAGCCACTCGGGCCTCCTCGCTCAAGGGATCCGCTGAGATGCTACTCGACGGTAACAACACGATCCGTGGCCTGGCCGAGACGCGGCTCACGTGGCATCGGCACCCCGCATCAGCCCAGCGCGTCGACCAGCGCCTCGAGCGTGAGGTCGATCTGCCACGGTCTGGCCCCGAGGCTGTCCAACGCGGTCCGGACGGCGTCGGCGTCGCCCGGCTGCGGCGGCGTCCAACACAGCCGTCGGACGGCGTCCGGGCTGATCAGGTTCTCCACCGGGACGGCATGCTCGGTCGCGATCGCCTGGACCGCACCGCGTGCTCGGGTGAGCCGGGCGGCGGCCTCGGGGTCCTTGTCGGCCCAGACCCGCGCCGGTGGCGGGCCCTCGGCGGGCAGGTGGTGGGGTGGCAGCCGGGCCTCGTCCAGGGCCCGGGCCCGGTCCAGGGCGGCCGTCCACCGGGCCAGCTCGCGGCGGGCGGCGCGCCCGGTGAAAGACTTGAGGGCGGCCAACTCCCGGGCGCCGGCCGGTTGGGCCAGAGCCGCCTCCACGAGTGAGGAGTCGGGGACCAGTCGCCCGGGGGAGACGTCCTGCGTCTGCGCCAGTTCCTCCCGGGTGTACCAGAGCTCGCGCACGGCGGCGAGTTGGCGGCGGGTGCGCAACCGGTGCAGACCCGAGGTGCGGCGCCACGGATCCACCCGGGGCGGCGCCGGCCGGAAGTCGGCCAGGGCGGCGAACTCCTCACGGGCCCAGGCCAGTTTGCCCTGGCGCTCGAGCTCGTCGGCCAAGGCGTCGCGCACCTCGACGAGGACCTCGACGTCGAGGGCCGCGTAGCGCAGCCACGGCTCGGGCAGCGGCCTGGTCGACCAGTCGACGGCCGAGTGCTCCTTGGCCAGGGTGAGCCCGAGAAGCTGCTCCACGACCGCCGCCAACCCCACGCGCCGGAAACCGGCCAGTCGGGAGCCGAGCTCGGTATCGAACAGCCGCCGTGGGTGCAGCCCGACCTCGGCGAGGCAGGGCAGGTCCTGGCCGGCGGCGTGGAGCACCCACTCGGTGTCGGCGATCGCATCGCCCAGGCCGGACAGGTCGGGCAACGCAGTGGGGTCGATCAGCGCGGTGCCGGCGCCCTCGCGGCGCAGTTGCACCAGGAAGGCGCGCTGGCCGTAGCGGTGGCCGGAGGCCCGTTCGGCGTCCACGGCCACCGGCCCGGTGCCGGCGCCGAACGCGGAGATCACCCGCTCCAGTGATCGGGCGTCCGCCACCACCGGGGGAGTGCCCTCCCTCGGGGTGTCGAGCAGCCGGGGCTCGACGGCATCGGAGGGCTGGCCGGCCGTCGCGTCGGGGGGTGGGCCCGGCGGCGCGGGCTCGGACGCCCCCTTCGCCACGCCGTCACTCACAGGGCAAACCTATGCGATGGCCCCGGAACGCATCGCGGTGGCCACCATCTCGGCCCGGTCGCCGGTGCCGAGTTTGCGTGCGATCCGCGCGAGGTGACTCTTCACCGTCAGCGCCGACAGACCGAGTTCCTCGCCGATCTCCTTGTTGGACTTGCCGTCCGCGACCAGTTGCAGCACCTGGATCTCTCGGGCCGACAAGGAGTCCACCCCGTCGCCGCGCTCGCCGCTCTGGCGGGGGATCGTCGAGGTCGCGGCCGAGACCAGGTAGGCCCGCACGCCCGCGTTGATGGCCGCTCGCACGCTGTACGGGTCGTCGGCCGTGGCGAGCACCATCGCCCGGACCCAGCCCGCGGCGCGCAGGTCCCGGACCAGGGTGATGCCGGATCCGTCCGGCAGGCCGGCCTCTGCCACGCACAGGTCGGCGACCCCGGCGCGGGCCCGTTCCCGCGCCTCGGCGACCGTGTCGACCTCGAGGACGTGCCTGGCGCCCAGGACACGCAGGGTGTGGCCGACCGCCTCGCGCAGCGCGGGGCTCGCGACCACCACCATTGCGGCGAATCGACCAGGACGGGGCACCGGGACTCCAGCTCGTTCGACCAAAGTGGTCACGCCGACCTCCATGTCCAGCGGCCTCTTCGGCCGGGGGTTACCTCACCATGGATCGGCACCGTCGGCGGGTGCCTTGAGACGTGGCTGGTCCGGGTCAGGACCTGCGGCGCGGCAGCGGTGCCACCCCGGCCGGCAGCGGGGGCAGGCCTCCCACGGTGCAGAGCAGGGCCGCCCACGCCTCGAGATGGGCGGCCACGTCGTCGCGGGGCGTCCAGGAGGCCCGGACCTCGATCTCCACCGTGGCCGGGCGCTGGGCGAGCGCGCCGAAGCTCTCCGAGACCACACGCGTCACGGTGCCGCCGGCCGCGGTGTACTCGGCGCCGGCAGCCTCCAGGCACTCCTGCAGCCAGGTCCACCCGATCTGCCCGATCATCGGATCGGCCCCCAGGTCGGGTTCGAGGGCGGCCCGCACGAAGGTGACGGCCCGGAAGGTCCCCTCCCAGGCCTCCTGACCGGCCGGGTCGTACAGCAGCACGAAACGTCCGGTGGCCAGTTCCTCGTCGTCCTGGAGGACGTCGGCGCTGACGGCCACGGCGTGCGGCGCGATGCGCTGCGGGGCGGGAACCTCCTCGAGAACCACCTCGGGCCGCAGTCGTACGGTGCGCAGCCGTTGCATCGCGACCGCGAACTCCTCGGGCGCGTCCTCCGGCATCCTGCGCACGGCCACGGTGGCAGCGTACGGCGCAGTCACCGTCGGTCGCCGCTACGACGCGCGGAGGAGGTGGGCGCTCACACCCGGCGTTCGCCCGGCCGTACCCTTCGCGGGTGGCCGTCCCGCTCGCCCTGCTCTCCTCCCTCCTGTGGGGCAGCGCCGATTTCGGGGGCGGGCTCATCAGCCGGCGGCTGCCCGCCATGGCCGTGGTCGGTTGGTCGCAGTTCTGCGCGCTCGTGATATTGGCGGGTGTGGTGCTCTTCGGCGGGATGCGGGCGCCGGACGGCGGATGGCTGTTCTGGGGACTGCTCGGCGGCCTCGTCGGCGCCACCGGGTTGGTCGCGTTCTACCGGGCCCTGGCCACCGGGACCATGGGCGTGGTCTCCCCGGTCGCGGCGCTGGGCACCTCGCTGGTGCCGGTGTCGGCGGGCGTGGCCCTCGGCGAGCGTCCCGCGGCGGTGCAGGCGGCGGGCATGGCGGTGGCCGTCCTCGGGGCCGTGGCCGCCAGCGGGCCCGAGCTGAGCGGCTCGGCCCGCGGCCGCAGCGTGGCGCTGGCCGTCCTCTCGGGGGTGATGTTCGGGATGGCGTTCGTGTGCCTGGACCATGGTGCCGAGTCCGATCCGTGGCTCACCGCCCTGGCGATGCGGCTGACCTCGCTGGCGCTGTTCGGGACGGCGGCCCTGGCGACCCGCTCGCTGGGCGGGGTTCGGCCGCGCGACCTGCCGTGGCTCGCGGTGGTCGGGGTGGCCGACGTGTCCGCCAACCTGGCCTTCGCGCTGGCCTCGACGCAGGGCCTGGTCTCCGTGGTGGCCGTGCTGGGTTCGCTCTACCCCGTGGTGACCGTCCTGCTGGCCAGGGTGGTGCTCTCGGAGCGGTTGCGCGCGATTCAGGTGGTCGGGATCCTCGCCGCCCTGACCGGGGTCGCCCTGGTCTCGGCGGGGTGAGAGCCGTCGAGGTGGTTACATCGAGGGCGTGAGCCCGACCCCCTCCCCGTTCCTGCAGGCCTGCCGGCGCGAGCCGCCGGCCCATCCGCCGGTGTGGTTCATGCGCCAGGCGGGCCGTTCGCTGCCGGAGTACCGGGCGGTCCGCCGGAGCGTGCCGATGCTCGAGTCGTGCCGTCGGCCGGAGCTGATCACCGAGATCACGCTGCAGCCGGTGCGCCGCTACGGCGTGGACGCCGCGATCCTGTTCTCCGACATCGTGGTTCCGCTGGCCGCGGTCGGCCTCGACGTGGACATCAAGCCCGGAGTTGGGCCGGTCGTGGCCCGACCCGTGCGCACCCGGGCGGACCTCGACCGGCTGCCCGCACTCGAGCCCGGCCACGTCCCCTACGTCCGCGAGGCGGTGCGTGCGCTGGTGGCCGAGCTGGGCGACACGCCGCTGATCGGCTTCGCCGGGGCCCCGTTCACGTTGGCCAGCTACCTGGTGGAGGGAGGGCCGAGCCGCGACCTGACCACCACCAAGGCGTTGATGTACGGCGACCCCCGGCTGTGGGCCGACCTGCTGGACCGGCTGGCGGTGATCTCCGGGGAGTTCCTCAAGGTCCAGGTGGCCGCCGGCGCGCGTGCCGTTCAGCTGTTCGACTCCTGGGTGGGGGCCCTGGGCGCCGCCGACTACCGGCGGTTCGTGCGACCGGCCTCGGCCGCGGCCCTCGACGCCGTCCGGCGCGCCTTCCCCGACGTCCCGCGGATCCACTTCGGCGTGGGCACCGGCGAGCTGCTGGCCGAGATGGCCGCCGCAGGGGCCGACGTGATCGGTGTGGACTTCCGGGTGCCGCTGGCCGAGGCGAGTCGACGGGTCGGGCCGGAGCACGCCGTCCAGGGCAACCTGGATCCGGCCCTGCTGTTCGCGCCGTGGGAGGTGCTCGCCGAGCGGGTGCGCGCCACGGTCGAATCCGGACGGCGGGCGCCGGGGCACGTGTTCAACCTCGGCCACGGGGTGCCGCCCGGAGCCGACCCGGACGCGCTGGCCCGGGTGGTCGACCTGGTGCACTCGCTGTAACGGCTCAGGGGGCGGGGGTACCCACCGGGTCGCCCGAGGTGGATGGTGCCTGGGCTGTCGGAGCGGCGGGTCGCGACCTGCGGTGGCGAAGCAGCCGCCACAGCGGCAGCCCGATCACGGCGAGGACCAGCGCGAACGGCAGCAGGCCGCCGACCAGCACGACCAGCGCCTCGGTGCTGGCCTGCAGAGCGTCCAGCCCCCTGCGCAGTCCGCGGAGGAAGCCGTTCTCGCTCGGTGGGCTCGCCTCGGGGGTCTGCAGCGTCACGGTGAGCGTAGCCAGGTCGGCCCGGTCGGACAGCGCGGCGAGTCGGGCCTGCAGCGCCTCGAGATCGGACTCGCGCCGGGTCAGCTCGGACTCCAGCAGCACGATCTCGTTGAGGTTCTTGGCCTGGGCCAGCAGCTCCCGCACGCGGGCCACGCTCGCCCTGGCCGTGGCCGTGCGGCTGGTCAGGTCGGCGAGATCCCCGGTCACGTCCTGGGCGGACGAGGTCCGGCCTACCTCGGTGCCGACCCCGGCCGACCGGGTCAGCGCCTGGTCCAGCGAGGACTCGGGGATCCGCAGCACCAGCACGGACTGCCCGGCGAGCGCCTCCTGGCGCCGCTGCTCGCCGGTGAGCACATCGGCGTCGGTGGTGCCCACCGCCGCGGAGTAGCCCGTGGTCTCGGTGGCCACGAAGCCGCCCAGGTCGGTGGCGAGCTGGCGGATCCGCGCCGCGGCCGGCTCGAGCTGCTTCACCTCGACGACCAGTTGCGCGGTGCGGGCGATCCTGCGGTCCGCGGTCGCGGCCGCGTCGGCGAGGCCGCCCGACGCCGCGGCGCCGGCCGAACCGTTCTCCGCCGTGGCCACCTGGTCGCCTGCGGCCGGTTCGGCGACCCCCGCGGCGTCCCGGGCGGCCTCGGGGGTGGCGGGTGCGACCGCGGCGCCGCCGGCCCCGGCGGCATCCCCCGAGGAACTGTTCTCGCCCGCGGAACCGCAGCCGCCGAGCACCAGCGCCGCCCCCAGGGTCGCGGCCGTCACCAGGGAAGGCACTCGGAACGTGAACACGGGCGGACCTCTCCGTCTCGTCGGGGGTCTGGCTGGTAGGTCGACCGTGGGATGCGGCCGGCGCGGTCCTGGTTCCCGGGCCGACGTCACGATCGGGTTGCGGCCCCAGGTAACCGGGTACCCGGGCGCGTCGGGGCCCTCGGTGCCCGGCCGGGACATGAGCGAGAATGCGGTCATGACCGCTGCGAGTGCCCGAGAGATCAACGACACCATCCGCTACACGATGTGGTCGGTGTTCGCCGCCGACACCCTTCCCGGGGCGAGCACGGAGCGCGAGGCGATGGTCGCCGAGGTCGACCGGATGCTCGCCGACGCCGCGGGCAAGGACCTGGTGGTGCGCGGCTGGTACGACGTGGCCGGGATGCGGGCGGACGCCGATCTGGTGGTCTGGTGGCACGCACCGGAGGTTGAGACGGTGCAGCATGCGTACCGGTCGCTGCGGCGAACCGCACTGGGCGGGCACCTGCGACCGGTCTGGTCGGTGGTCGGCATGCACCGGCCCGCCGAGTTCAACAAGGGGCACGTCCCGGCCTTCATGGCCGGGGAGACGCCTCGCGGCTACCTCTGCCTGTACCCGTTCGTCCGGTCCTACGACTGGTACCTGCTGCCCGAGGAGGACCGTCGGGCGATGCTGGTCGAGCACGGCATGGCCGCGCGCGGCTACCCCGACGTCCGGGCCAACACCGTGGCCGCGTTCGCGCTCGGGGACTACGAGTGGATCCTGGCCTTCGAGGCCGACGAGCTGCACCGCATGGTCGATCTGATGCGTGACCTGCGGGCCGTCGAGGCACGGCGTCACGTGCGCGAGGAGGTGCCCTTCTTCACCGGGCCCCGGGTGCCGCTGGCCGAGCTCGTCGCAGCGCTGTCCTAGACATCCCCGATCCTCGGCACCCGTCCGTCTTGGGTGGACACCTACCGTCAGTTACGGTTTGTCGGTGACCGTACCCACTCGCTCCGATAGCCGCTGATCATGGCGGGCGAGGAGCGGTTGATCCCGCCGTCGGTGCCGGCCTCGAGGTCGTCCTCCGACGACCACGCCCGCGTGCCCGCGGCCCGGCATACCTCGGGGCAGGGATCGCGCCGGGCCTCATCGTGGTTCCACGCGCGCCCGGACCGTCCCGGTTCGCGGACTAGTGTGGCTGCGGTGAAGCGCGTGACCTCCTTGGTCGAGCCCGTGGTGGTGATGGTGCTCGGGGTCGTGCTCGGCCTGGTGGACCAGCGGGCGACCAACACCTCCGGGTGGCTGCGGGTCCCCGCCCTGGTGGCCGCCCTGATCCTGGTCGCGCAGGCGATCCTCACCATGGAGATCCGGCGCCGGGGCGGCGACGATCCCGAGGAGGAGGTCCACGAGGCCGAGGTCGTGGGGGACACCACGGACATCGTGAAGATCACCGTCACCAATCCGGGGATGGCGGTCTACAGCGGTGCCTCGGAGCAGGAGCACGTGGTGGCCCACTCGCCCGGGAAGCGCGACGGGCAACAGGTGATGTACTTCGTGATGGGCTTGGCGGTCTGGCTCGGGCTGGCCACGCTGGCCAATCCCGCCGCTCCCAAGGATCTGCTGCTGCTCTCGCTGCTGGCATCGTTCCTGCTGTTCGCCGAGGCGTACAAACAGA
>CAYYCE010000034.1:1840-13132 GCA_964469635.1 uncultured Kineosporiaceae bacterium | reverse complement strand
CGACGTCGGATGCCGTTCGCGCCAGCGACGTCACCGGCGTGATCGAATTCATGATTTCATGCGTCAGCACCCGCACGAGGTCTTCCCAGGCCTGCGCCTGGGTCGTGTCCAGCTCCGACTGGATATCCTGTAACGAGACCAGGCGCTCGCGTTTTCCTTCGATGACGATTTCCGTGGCAGCAAGCGTCAAGTGGTACTCAATGCCTTCGACTGAAAACGTGACCAGCTCGCGCACTCCCGGCACGGCGGTGGCCACCGCATCGAGGACGCAGTTCCTCTTGATCACCGCCGGCAAGGTGAGTGACGAAGGTCGCGCGGCCGCGTTCATCCAGTCCGGCGCGACCGACCGGGTCACGGTGTGGAACGTCGACGGAGCCGACCACACCGGCGGGTACGACACGCGGCCATTGCAGTGGCAGCAGCGTGTCATCGAGTTCCTCGACGAGAGCCTGAAATGACATGGAACTGAGGGCATGATGTTCACGAATCGCCGTTGGGCTGCTGGCGCGCTGGGTGCCGTCACGCTCGGCGAGGCCGGCCTGATCCGTCTCGGTCGGACGTAGGGATCCACCACGGCAGAACGAACCGCGTCTCGCTGCCGGGAGATCACATCGTCAGCGATCCCACGGTGGTGACCGATCACGCCATCACCGTCGACGCGCCACCGGCTGCCGTCTGGCCGTGGCTGGTGCAGATGGGTTGGGGGCGGGCAGGCTGGTACACCGCGAGATGGGTCGACCGGCTGCTGTTCCCTGCCGGGCCGCACCCCTCGCTCACGACCCGGCCGGGGGCAGCGCATTACCTGTTCGCCTGCTCCGGCCGGGACGCTTCCTCGTGCTCCCAGTGGCCGGCCTGCTGACCTATCTGGGTCCGCGCTCGGGCGCTGCGTCACTGGTAGACCACGAAGGAGCCCAAGCCTGCGCGCTGGGCACGCGCGCCAGCAGGATCCGAGGCAAGACCGGGATCTCGATCTACATGGCGTCCCCTCGGTGACAGAACGAGTCGCGATGGCGGGCGACGTCCAGGTGCGCCCGAGACCCCTTTCCGATCGCCGGGGCATGCACCCGTCCAGACCGTCGTGAACAGCTACCCCTCTGTCGAGAGGGCCCCCGGCTCGTCGGGGCCGGCACCGTGGGCGAGGTGTCGGCGGAGCAGCCAGTACCCATAGGCCGCGAGCAGCGCGTTCGGGAGGGCGGTGATGAGCCGGCTGGCCAGGTCGGGGCTCGATGCGGAGGCGGCGACGGCCAGGGGGGCGCTGGCCTGGACGGCGTTCGCGAGGTCCATCAGGGCGTGGATGAGGATCAGCGGCCAGATTGCGCCGGTCACCAGGGCGGGGGCGGCGAACGCGAACCCGACCAGCGCGGTGTACAGCACCTGGAAGGCGACGTCGACCGGGCTGGACCCGAGCGCGAGGTTGACCAGGTGGAACGCCCCGAACAATGCTGATGAGACCACCGCGGCCCGCATCAGTCCGATCGGTTGCAGGGACCGCAGGACGACGCCGCGGAAGGTGGCCTCCTCGCCGAAGCCCACCGCCAGCATCGTGATCGTGGCGACCGCCAGGGTTCCCGGGCTGGTCACCCAGTTCCCCTTCCCGGAGACCAGGTTCAGGACGACGAACAGCAGCAGGGGCAGGAACGGCCACAACCTCGGCCAGGTGACCCGTCGGGTGAACCCGGCCGCACGCCACCACCCCAACACGGTGAGGAGAACCGCCGGGACGAGCACCCGGGTCGCGTTCAAGCCCCACAACGCCCATCCGGCGGTGGGGGCGCGCAGCTGCGATCTGGGGAACAGCAGCGGCCAGCAGACGAGGGCGAGTGCGAAGACGAGGGTTGTGGCGACCGCCAACGTCACCGGACGGCGCCGCAGCGTCGATCCTCTCGTGGGAACAGCCAGTGAGTTTGAGGTCATAGAGGAACACCTCCTTGAGGTGCTATCGACCGTGGGTCCAGTTGCGTATGCGGTTGGCGGGAACGCCTCACTGCCCTCCTACCCGCCGTTCAACCTTCGCTGACGCGGCGGTCGGGGCCGGCCTTGACCGCGACGCGCAACGTCCGCGCGGTGGTCTCGGGGTCGGGGGTCTGCAGGATGAGGTGTCGATACGGCGCCGACGGTTCCGCGTCGATCCGCACGACCTCGGTGGCGTTCTCGCGGATGTCCCAGAACTCGCGGCCGTCGCGTCCCAGGATGGTCCCGGCGCGGATCAGCCCGGGGATGGCGACGCCCTTGCGGCCCCTGCTCGAGACACGCCACGGCTGTCCTGGGGTGGGGTCCTGGACGGATGTGACGGTGACGGTGTCCACCGCAGCTGAGGGCACTGTGACGCTGCGGGTGAGGCACCACAGCGTGTCCCACCTGCGTGGGCGGACGATCAGCTCGCCCTCCTGGACGCCGATGTCGATCCGCGGCGGGTGGCGCATGGCTTCGAGGAGGACCCCGACGAGGCCGACAGCCACCGCGGTCAGAACGAGATCGATCCCGGCATCGGTGGTGTCGCCGCGCAGGATGACGGTCACGCCGACGCCGGTGAGGCCGACCGCAAGGACGGCGACCGCCGCGGTCGCCCACTTCCATCGACGTTGTGCTGACATCGATTTCACCTCCCGAGTGTATGTGCGGGTTGTGGCCGTCCGCCGCCCGCGGCGGACGAAGAGCCCCTCTCGCCAATACCGGATCTGACCTGTTCGTGGCTGGACACCGCCATCCCCCAATCTCGACTCCGCTCCTTTCCCTTTTGTCCCTATCGCGACTCCGCGAGCATCGGCGGGGACCTTCGCCACTGCGCCGCACAAATGTGGACGGACGCACGTTTCGACCCCTTGCCCGGCGGTGCGGATCGGCGTGCCGGCTCCGGCCTGCTGGCCGTGGGATGCCCAAAGGTCCTACCCTGATGGCCCGCGGACGCGATACGAACGAATACGGACGAATCGGCCATGTCACGCCCGAGGTCTGTCTCTCAGCCGCGGACGCCGTAGGTGGGTGCCTTGGCCCCCGGCTGGTCGTGGTGGCGGGGTTGCCTGGAGGACCGTGACGGTGCGGTCGAGCCCGGCGAGGGGCGGCGGTTGGGGGCCTTGCGAGGAGGGGATCGGACAGATGACGGCGAGCCTGCCGGCCGGGGAGTACAGCCTGCTGGACACCGTGAATCTGGCCCGCGGCCTGCTCGACACCTCCGGGCACCGCCCGTTGTTCGAGCAACCCGACGAGTTCGCCCGGGTGATGACCGGGACCGTCCTGGCCCAGACGGCGGCACGGCCATGACGACCGCGGTCGACCGGCTGCGGCCGGGGGCGACGACGTCCCCACGAGCGAGGCATGCCCTGGCTGTGGTGCTGGTCGCGCTCGGGCTGGGCGTGGCCGCTGCGTCGCTGCTCGGTCCGCTGGTCTGGGGGGTCATCGACTATCACGTGGTCGACGACGTGCTGAACCAGGTCGTCGGTGCGGACGCCGTCGCCCTGGTGCTGGTGGCTCCTGCAGCGGTGGTCGCCGGGGTCCTGACCTGGCGCGGGCATCCCGCCGGCCCTGTGCTGGCCCTGGCCCCGTCCGGGTTCGCGATGTACGTCTACACCCAGCTCGCCGTCGGTGGGGAGTTCACAACCCAGCCCGGCAACAGCGAGCGGTTCTTCCCCCTGTTCTTGGGGGTGTTCCTGCTCGCCGCGGCCGCGTTCGGGCTGGCCTGGACGGCCGTCGACGCGATCACCCTGCCCCGACCCACCACGGTGATGCGGCGGACGACCGCGACGGTGCTCGGGCTGCTGGCGGTGTTCCTCACCGTCGGCCTGCATCTGCGCGGTCTGCTCGACGTCGTCGACGGGCCCCCGTACGGCGTCGAGTACACCCAGAGCCCCGCGGTGTTCTGGATCGTCAAGTGGATGGACCTCGGCATCGTCGTCCCGGTCGCGGTCCTGACCGCTGTTGGCGCGGCCCGTCGCACCGCGTGGGCCACCCGGGCGATGTACGCGGTGATCGGTTGGGGCGCCCTGCTCGGCTCCGCGGTCGCCGCGATGGGGCTGGTGATGGTCGCCCGCGACGACCCGGCCGCCTCCACCACCGCCGCCACAGGCTTCGTCATCTTCGCCGCGGCCTTCCTGGTCCTGGACGGCTGGCTGCTCCGTCCCCTGGTCACCGGGGCGCCCGCCGACGCGAAGGGAGAGGCATTGTGAGGGGCGGTGTCGGAGGGCGGCTTGGATGTCGCGGGTGGGCACGCCCGCGGTCAGCCAGTTGGCGAAGGAGTGGCGCAGGCCGTGGGCGGTGACCCGGTAGCCCAGGCCGGCTGGGTGGCAGCCGGTGGTGAGGGCGTCGTTGATCAGGGTGGAGGTGATGATCCCGCCTCGAGGTCCGAGGAATACCAGCGCCTCCGGCCCGGGCACGACGGCATGCCCATATGCGGCGAACGTCGCATAACTTGACATCTGGGCACAAAGTCCGATCGGGTACACGCGTCCGGCGCTGTGGCCGAGTGGCGCGCCGTGATCGCCCGCGGGAGGCCCGACATGCCTGTGCGGCGTCGGCGCCCACTCACGGAGGTCGTCATGGCTGCACCATGGACCAGCACCCAGTGGCCCCGCTCCGGTCGGCGAGTTGCTCTGATCGGTTTGCTGGCCGCCGCGTTGGTGACCACCCCGCTGTCCGCGAGCGCTGCTGGGAGTGCTGCCGACAGCGCTCCCGGAGCACCCGGGGCGATGTCGCACTTCGATCTGGCCCGCAAGGACTGCCTCGGCACTGCTCGGAACCGGACCTCGAGGGTCTGGTACACGGTCGCGAACGGCGTGCTGTCCGACGTCTACTACCCGACCATCGACACCACGAACGTCGAGACCCTCCAGTTCGTCGTCACCGACGGCTCGACCTTCACCGACCTGCAGACCCGCGACATGACCTACACGGTCCGCGCGCTCGACGACAGCGGCATGGCCTGCCGCGTGACGTCGTCCGCCCGCAGCGGCCGTTACTCGATCACCACCGACTACTTCACCGACCCGGCGCGCGACAGCGTCGTGATGCGCACGAGCCTCAAACAGCGAAACCGCAACGACCACCTGAAGCTCTACGTGCGCTTCGACGCCACGGTGAACGGCAACGGCGGCGGAGGCACGCTCGGCAAGGCCGGCGCGGACGACGCCGTCACGGACCTCTCGACGCGCTCTCCGGTGCCGGTCTCCAGCGACACGACGACCGCGACGATCGCGGCCAACCGGGACTACGCCACCCCGGTGTTCGCGGCGCTGCGCGCCGACCGCCCGTTCCCGGTCGTCTCCAGCGGCTACGCGGGCACCCCGAGCGACGGCCTGGCCCAGCTGGACGCCGATCACCGGCTCGCCACCACCTACGACACCGCGTCGCAGGGCAACGTCGTCCAGACCGCTCAGGTGGATGTGCGCGGTGGCCGGCCCGTCACGCTCGCGCTCGGGTTCGGCACGACGCAGACGGCAGCGGTGTCGACGGCGGGCGCCACCGCGAAGACCTCGGCCGGTGCCATGCTGGCGAAGTACCGGCAGGGCTGGGCGGCCTACGACCGCAGACTCACGTCGCCGGCGCGCCCCACGAGCCTCGACCGGTCGGCTCAGAAGCAGCTCGCCGATACCTACTACATGTCCGCGAACGTGCTCAAGGCCAGCGAGGACAAGAGCTACCCGGGCGCGATCGTGGCGTCCTTGGCCAGCCCGTGGGGCCAGGCGGTGGCCGCCGGCGACCCGGCGCTGACCTACTTCGGCTCCTACCGCGAGGTATTCGCCCGCGACCTGTACGAGACGTTCACCGGCCTGCTCGCGTCGGGCGATGTCGCGACCGCCCGCGACACCGTGAGGTTCCTGTTCGAGCGCCAGCAGCAGGCCGACGGATCGATGCCGCGAAACAGCCTGATCAACGGCAAACTCGCCCCGGACAGCTTCGGGGTGCAGCTGGACGAGGTGGCCTACCCGATCCTGATGGCCCGCACGGTCGGCCTGACCGACAACGCCTTCTACACCACCCACATCAAGCGAGCCGCCGACTTCGTGGTGGCCCACGGGCCATCGTTCGGTTCGGAGCGCTGGGAGGAACAGAGCGGCTACTCGCCGTCCACGATCGCAGCCGAGATCGCTGGGCTGGCCGCCGCGGGCGCGATCGCGGAGAAGAACGGCGACACCGCGGGTGCCCGCATCTACCGCGCCACCGCCGACCACTACCAGCGCACCGTGAAGTCCTGGACGGTGACGTCCACCGGCCCGCTGAGCACCCAGCCGTACTTCATCCGGCTGTCCAAGAACGCCGACCCGAACACGGCGTTCACCTACAACCTCGGCAACGGCGGTCCCGACGAGGACCAGAGGGCAGTGATCGACCAGGGCTTCCTGGAGCTCGCCCGGCTCGGGGCGCTGCCGCCGAACGATCCGGACATCACGAACTCGCTGAAGGTCGTCGACCAGGTGATCCGCAAGAGCACGCCGAGCGGGGACGGCTTCTACCGCTACGGCGCAAACACCCCGGGCACCGAGGACGGGTACGGCGACTGCAACGTCGCCGACCCCACCGACTGCACGGTGCAGGGCAAGGCCTGGGCCGGGGTGTGCGAGGCGCAGCCGCAGAACAAGGGCTCTGGGCACCTGTGGCCGGCGCTGGCCGCCGAGCGAGGCGAGCACGCCGTGGCCACCGGGGACAGCGGCGCGGCGGTCGACCTGTGGACATCGATGGCGAACTCGGCGTCAGGCATCGGCCTGATCCCCGAGCAGCTTTGGGAGAACCCGGACCTGGCCGCGTCACCGTTCGGGACGCAGCCGGAGTGCGCCTCGATCGGGTTCGTCAATGGGAAGGCGGCCGGCAGCGCCTCGCCCCTGACCTGGTCGGCGGCGTCCTTCGTGCGGCTGTCCTCGGACATCCGCGCCGGACGCATCACCGAGGTACCGCAGGACACAGTGGCCCGCTACATCGCGAACCCCCAGGCCGGGACGACGGTCACGCTCACCACACCGGCCGACAACTCCTCGGTCAGCGACGGAAAGACGACCGTGACCGGTACCACGGCGCCGGGCGCGACCGTCGACGTCGACGCGGTGAACATCGACATCGAGGGTGCCGCCACTACGGCGACGACGACGGCGGGGGCGGACGGCTCGTTCTCGGTAAACGTGACCGTGCCGGCGGGAACGGTCACCGTCACGGTGCTGGCGACCGCACCGAACGGCGCCACCGGATTCGCCCAGCGCACCGTGGTGTACGACGTCGTCCCGGGCACGCTGGTGTTCGACGTCATCGACCCGGCCGGGGACGACAACGGCCCGGGCACCTACGCCTACCCGACGGCGGGCGACTTCAAGCCCGGCGCCTACGACCTGCAGCGGTTCGAGGTCTATGACAGCGGTCCGGACTCGGTGACTTTCCGGGTGCAGACCGCGGATCTGTCGCCGACCTTCGGCAGTCCGCTGGGCGCCCAGCTCGTCGACGTCTACGTGCGCGACCCGGCGGGCGGCGCGACGTCCACGGCGGCGGCGTTCGTGCAACGCAACTACACTGTCGACCCGGCGTCGGCGTGGACCCGACTGATCGAGGTTCAAGGCTTCGGCCAGCGCTTCGTCGACGCGGGCGGGGCCACGGTGGGGTCGGTGGCGATCCGGGCGGCCGCCGCGACCCGGTACATCACCTTCACGGTGTCCAAGACCGCGCTGGGCGGGACGCCCGCGTCCGGGTGGTCTTTCGCCGTCGTGCTGACGGGCCAGGACGGCTTCAGCCCCGACCAGGCCCGCGGCTTCCAGCCGACCGCGCAGGACTACCAGTTCGGGGTGTGCACCGCGGCGGCGGTCGCGGCGAACAACTCGATCTGCGCCGTCGACCCGGGGACCGTGCCCAAAGCCGTGGACGTCGTCACGCCGTCCGGCGTCGACCAGGCGACCGAGCTCAACCCGCTCAACGGACCCGTGGTGATCACGGGGGTCACCGTCCCGTAGCGCCGGCGTCGTTCGGTTCAGATCCGGCCGCGGATTGACGTCCGCTCCACCTCGTCGGGCCCCGGCCCTGGTCTTCTCCGAGTGGGTTCAGCATCGCCGGGTTGGCGGGCTTCGAACAGTTCGCGGTTCTGACAACGGACGCGCGTTGGGTTCTCGCGAGAGGAACGCAGGACGAGCCGAGGGTCAGCCAAGACCGCGAACACCGCGTCTGGGCTGACGTCGAGTTCGACCCATTGGGTGTCGCTGCGAGAGTTCAAGGACCCCCGGTCGGGGCGGGCGACCGCCGGAATCCATCCAGCTGCAGGAAGGTGAGGTCTATGCCGCCTCACTCTCGGGATGTCGAGAGCGAGGTGTCCGCGCCGACTGTGTGGGTCGGGGCCCTGATCCGCGGGGCTCAGCCGGCCAGGTCGAGGAGGCTCAGGATGAGTGAGGTCGTGTCACGGGACGGGACCACGATCGCCTACGAGGTGGTTGGGTCAGGCCCGGTGGTGGTGCTGGTGGGTGGGGCCCTGCAGTTCCGCGCGATCGACCCGCGCACCGCCCAGATCGCCGCGCAGTTGGGGGCGTGGTTCACGGTGGTCACCTACGACCGCCGTGGCCGTGGGAACAGCGACGACGTCGGGTCGTACTCGGTGGCCCGCGAGGTCGAGGATCTGGGCGCGGTTCTCGAGGTGGTCGGCGGCGAGGGGTATGTGTTCGGGATGTCCAGTGGGGGGACGTTGGCGCTGGAGGCGGCGGGTTCGCTGCCACTGAGCCGGGTGGCGTTGTACGAACCACCGTTGGCAACACCGGGTGGTCGTGATCCCCTCCCGGTGGGCTACCTGGCTGAGCTTCGGGCGCTCCTGGCCGGCGGCCGGCGCGGTGACGCGGTCGCCCATTTCATGACGACCGCGGTCGGGGTCCCGGCAGACATCGTCGACGGGATGCGGGCGGCACCGTCCTGGGCGGCGTTCGAGTCGGTCGCGCACACGTTGGTTCATGACGGGGAACTGACCCAGGTGAGCATGACGGACGGCGCGGCCGCGATCCGGGGCTGGGCGGGGGTCGAGGTCCCGGTGCTGGTGCTGGACGGCGGCGCCAGCCCCGAGCATCAGCGGGTCGGCGACGCGGCCCTGGTCGCCGGTCTGCCGTCCGCGCAGCTTCTGACCCTGCCTGGTCAGGGACACGACGTGGCACCGGAGGCGCTGGTGCCCGCCCTGGTCGACTTCCTTCAGGCCTAGGCCAGGTGGCGTCGCCGGGTATGTCGAGGACGCCCCGACGGTTTCGACCACTGTATGACCGAGACCCACGGCACCCGACCGGTGACCGGAGTCTCACCCGGGGCAACCGTGGGTTGCCAGTGACTCGCCGAGGAGGCGACTGTGAAGTACATGCTGATGATCTATGACAACCCGGACACCCGTGAGGTGTTCTTCGGCCCTGAGGGGGCTGGGTTGATGGCCGAGGTCGATGCCCTGATGGAGGAGTTGCGCGGCTCGGGGGAGCTGGTCGGTGGCGCGGGGCTGGCGGACCCGTCCCGGACGAGGGTGGTGCGGGTGCGCGAAGGGGTGCCGGTCGTGACCGACGCCCCGTTGGCCGAGGCCAAGGAGCACTTCGGCGGCTACCTGGTGGTGGACTGCGAGAGCCTGGACCGGGCCGTGGAGATCGCGGCCCGCTGGCCGAACTCCCGGTTCACGTTCACCGAGGTGCGACCCCTGATGCAGGAGGGTTCGGCGGACACGTGAACCGTCCCGGAGGCGTCGAGGACCTGCTGCGTGAGCTCGCGCCGCAGGTCCTCGGCACGCTGGTGCGCCGCTACCACCAGTTCGACGTCTGCGAGGACGCCGTGCAGGAAGCACTGTTGACGGCCACACTGCAGTGGCCGATGCAGGGTACGCCGGACAACCCGCGCGGCTGGTTGGTCACGGTCGCGGCACGCCGGGTGGTCGACCAGCTCCGCAGCGAACATGCCCGGCGCCGCCGCGAGGAGACGGTCGCCTCGATGGAGCCGCCCGGCACGCAGCTGGTCCCGGCATCGGACGGCGAGGGCGATCGTGACGATTCGTTGGTGTTGTTGGTGTTGTGCTGCCATCCGGCGCTGTCCCCGCCGTCGCAGGTGGCGTTGACGCTGCGCGCGGTCGGGGGGTTGTCGACTGCGGAGATCGCGGGCGCTTTCCTGGTTCCGGAGGCGACCCTGGCGCAGCGGATCAGCCGGGCGAAGCAGATGATCCGCGCGGCCGGGGCACGGTTCGAGCTCCCCATTGATGACGAGCTCGACCAGCGCCTGCGCGTCGTCCGCCAGGTGCTCTACCTGATCTTCAACGAGGGATACACCGCGACCGCCGGCAGCAGCCTGCATCGGGTCGAGCTCGCGGTCGAAGCGATCCGGATGACCCGCCAACTGCACCAGCGACGCCCCGATGACGGTGAGACGGCTGGGCTGCTGGCGCTCATGCTGCTCACCGATGCACGCCGCCCGGCGCGCACCACCCCGGACGGCAGCCTGGTGCCGCTGGCCGACCAGGACCGCACGGTGTGGCGCCGGGACCTGATCGAGGAAGGGACCGCCCTGGTCGACCGTGCCCTCGCAGCCGGACCGCTGGGCCAATACAAGCTGCAGGCCGCGATCGCGGCCCTGCACGACCAGGCCCCACACCCCGACCTGACCGACTGGCCGCAGATCCTCGAACTGTACGGCCTGCTCGAGCGTGTCGCGCCCAACCCGGTGCACACCTTGAACCGGGCCGTCGCTCTGGCCGAGGTGCACGGCCCCCACCCCGCCCTGCACCTTCTGGCCGGCCTGGGCGACGACCCGCGACTGCGCGGCAGCCACCGCCTGGACGCGGTACGAGCCCACCTGTACGAACGTGCCGGAGACCACCAGGCCGCGGTCGCCGGCTACCGGGCCGCCGCACGCGCCACCACCAGCCTGCCCGAGCGGCGCTACCTGGAACACCGCGCCCACCAACTCGAAAGAGACCAGTGACACCGTGACCGCAGACGCCACGCCGACCGGCCGCACGGACCTGCTCGCCCCAGGAGGCGAGCCTGAACTGTGCGCGGGCGCCCTTGACCCCGCCCTCGGACTCCGCTATTCAACAGCCTTCCCGTGCTGCGTCACGACCTGCACCGCGGCCGCCAGTGCGCCGATCTGACCGTGGTCTGGATCTCCGTGCCCGACCTGCGCCTCCACCGGTCCCCCGCAGCGCTACACCCACCTCGCCCACGCCGCCGCTGGCCGCAGCCGGATCCGGTTCGAGTCTCTCGACGAGAGCGCGTTCGTCGCCGACGTGACCTTCGACCCCGCCGGCCTGGTGGTGGACAACCCCGGCATCGCGCGGCGACTGGCATCCAGTCCCACCTGATCCTCAACGGCGCAGGCCACGCAACG
>CAYYCE010000034.1:0-1830 GCA_964469635.1 uncultured Kineosporiaceae bacterium | reverse complement strand
TCCCGGTGATGGCATTGATCTGTGAGCCAAGACTGGCGAAGGCCGCCGGCGTCATGACACAGGGCCGCACGCCACCCGACGGGAGTGGCCACGATCGATGTCGAGAAGCGCGCACGCCCTCCGACCGGTCTTCGTAGACCCACCCACACCGGGTGGGCGAGGCCACAGGAGGCACATGATGACGGCGAAACAACGCGACCACGACCCAGCCTGTACCCATCTAGCTCGCACGGCCAGCATGCTGCTCGCCACCTCACTGATCGCGCGCCTGCCACTGGCCGCGTTGGGGATCGCGCTCCTCGTGCATGCCCAGCACCTGACCGGCTCCTTCGCAACCGGTGGCGCGGTCACCGGCGCCTACGCCGCAGGCTGCGGCGTCGGCGGCCCACTACTCGCCCGACTCGTGGACCGCGGCAGCCATAGCGTCGTACTGATCACCAGCGCCTGCGCCTCAGCGGTGCTCCTCGGGCTCGTGGCCGCCCTCCCCACGGGCGTCGCCGCCGGCTGGCTGGTCGCCTCGGCGACCATGCTCGGTCTGCTGACCCCGCCGATCGGTTCGTGTGTGCGTGCCTTGCTGCCGCACCTGGTCGCCAATCCGGCTGCGTTGCGCTCGGCCTACGCGCTGGAGTCCTCCGCGCTCGAACTCACCTTCGTGTTCGGTCCCCCGCTGGCGCTAGGGCTGGGTGCCGCCTGGTCGACCGGCGCTGCACTCGCGTCCGCTGGCGTAGTGCTCGCAGGCGCCACCGTGGCATTCGCCGTCTCACCCCACTCCAAGCGTCCCTCTCCCCGATGGGGCGGGACGGGGCCCGGATGCCTTCGGCCCCCCGCCATGCGTGTCCTGGTCCTGACGCTGCTGGCCATCGGGGTGCTGTTCGGGTCGGTCGAGATCGGCGTCGTCGCTGCTGCGGCTCCCCTGGGCGGCAGCGGTGTCGCCGGCCTCCTGCTGGGCGCCTGGGGCGCCGGCTCGCTTGCCGGGGGACTGCTATCGGCCCGCCGCGGCGGCACCCAACGCTCAAGAGGCCTGATCCACCTGGTCACAGCCCTCGCCCTCACCCACGCCTCCCTCCACGCTCTCGTCGAACACCTCACGCCCCCCGGAACGATCACCGAGGCATTCGCCTGGCTCGCGACAGCGATCGTCGTCGGCGAATCCGCCGGCGCCGCCGGCGCCGGAATGCTCGCCGGCCGATTCACACCCGCCGCAACGTTCGTCCTCGCCGGCGCCGCCGGCCTACTCGCAGTCGCCCTCCTCGCCGCAGGTGCGCGGTCCCTCCACCGCGCCCTCAAGCAGACCTACCCGCGCCGCACATTCGAGCCGACCGATCTGCCGAGCGTCGCGGCGGCCTGACCCGGTGTGCTCGCTGGTGCGGCGTCTCACGAGAACGCAGCGAGAGGGAGGCACTCCCGGGACGCCCGGTTCACGCCGGCGTTCGATGCAGTGTTCACCTACCGGGACGCGGATGTGATCAAGATCCCGATGCGGGTACCTGTGGCGAACGCGATCCGCGAACGGTTCGTGGGCAGGATCCCGCGTGAGCTGTTGGACCGGCTCCTGATCGTCGACGCCGCACACGCCACAAGCGTGCTGCGTGAGTTCGAGACCATTTCAAACACCCATCGGCCGCACCGGTTCCTGGGCCAGGCTGCGCCGTTTCGGGCGCTCCCATCGGTGTCCGCGGACCAGACCGTCGCGGTGATCAGACGCGTTCGGCTCGGCAGCCTGATCCACGAGTATGCGCAGGTCGCGTTGCCGTTGCGAGGTTTCGGGTACCCACACCGCCACGCACGGCCCGCTCTCGGTCGGTGACGTGGCCCGGGTGCTCGCGGTGC
>CAYYCE010000033.1:0-13205 GCA_964469635.1 uncultured Kineosporiaceae bacterium | reverse complement strand
CCTGTCTCCTGCTCACCGTCTCGGCGCTGCTGGCCGGGTGTGGCTCCCCGTCGCAGGCGGGGTCGTCATCGGCGCCGGCGGCGACCCCCCGCACCGCTCAGGCGAGCGCGAGCGGTTCGGACGCCGCCTCGTCTCGGGCCACGCCGTCGACCACCACGTCCGCCACCGCGACATCCATCGGCACGCCGACGGATGTCGCGACGCCGACGCGGACCCTGACCCCCCAGGCGTTGACGCCCCCGCGCGTGATCGCCCTGCCACCCGCCTCCGGCGACGCGGGTGTCGCCTCCCCCGGGGCGGCGGTGCTCGCCCAGACCGCGAGCCCGGCGGCCGAGGGCAGCGCGGGGAGCGCCGAGTCGGAGGCGTCGGCGGTCAGACTCACCAATGCCGAACGGGCCAGGGTCGGCTGCCCGGCGCTGCGGGTGAACCCCATCCTCACCAAGGTCGCCCGGGCGCACAGCCAGGACATGGGGACCCGCCACTACTTCGCCCACGACGCCCCATCGGGGGCCTCGCCGTTCGACCGGATCGCGGCGGCCGGTTATCGCTACCGGATCGCGGCGGAGAACATCGCCGCCGGGCAGGCCACCGCGCAGGCCGTGGTGCGCGACTGGATGCACAGCCCCGACCACCGCGCGAACATCCTCGACTGCCGGCTGCGCGAGGTCGGGATCGGCCTCTTCCTGTCGGCCACCGACGGCTACACCTACCTGTGGACCCAGGACTTCGGCACGCCCCGCTGAGCCCGTGGCTCCCTCGAGGCGCGGTCAGGCGCCGCGGGCGGCCGCGATCGTCAGCAGGGCCCGTTCGACCGCGTAGACGGGATCGCGGCCGCCGCCCTTGACGGCGGTGTCGGCCTCGGCGAGCGCCGTGACGGCCGCGGCCAGCCCCGGCTCGCTCCACCCCGAGAGCTCGCGGCGGGCACGATCGATCTGCCACGGCGCCATGCCGAGGGGACCGGCCAGGTCCGCCGAGCGCCCACGACCGGACACGGAGACCTTGGCCATCGCCCTGACCTTGGCCGCGACCGCGGCCACCAGGGGGACGGGATCGGCGCCCGTCGCCAGCGCGTGACGCAGCAGTGCCAGCGCCTGGTCGGAACGGCCGGCGACGGCGGCGTCGGCCACCCGGAACCCCGTGACCTCCATCCTGCCGCCGAACCACCGCTCGACGACGTCGACCTCGATCCGATCCTCGGCCCCGCCGGGGGCG
Organism: uncultured Kineosporiaceae bacterium; assembly: GCA_964469635.1. Lineage (GTDB taxonomy): Bacteria > Actinomycetota > Actinomycetes > Actinomycetales > Kineosporiaceae > JADJPO01. The sequence continues at coordinate 11,993 of CAYYCE010000033.1, read as the reverse complement.
TCGGTGGCCAGTTGGTCGCAGGCGGCCGCGAGTTCACGCAGATCGCTGCCGACGGCGTCCACCAGGGCCCTGACCGCCGACGCGGAGGCCCGGCGGCCGAGTCGACGGAACTCGCCGGTGGCGAAGTCGACCTTCTCCTCGTCCCGGGTGATGGGCAGGCACACCGCCTCCGGGGCGCCGACCTTGCGGGCGGCCTCCAGCAGCGGTCGGGCCCGGTTGCCGCCGGCGTGGCGGAGCACCAGTACCACCCCGGCCGGCGGGTCGTCGGGACGGTACGCCGCCAGATAGGCCGTCGCGTCGGTGACGAAGGCGTCGTTCGTGGCCTCGATGGCTGAGACGACCACCACCGTGCCGCCGCCGAACAACGACGGTCCGGTCACCTGGGCGAGGCGGCCGGGTTCGTAGCCGGGTGCCTCCATCCGTTCGACGCCCACCTCGGCGTCGTGGGCGCGGGCCGAGGCGATCACCGCCGCCACGGCTCGCTCGGCCAGCAGGTCCTCGCCGCCGGTGACCAGGACGACGGGTGCGGCGGTCAACTCGGCCGGCGCCACGGTGGCCCGGCCGGCCCCCCTGCCCGCGGTCCGGCCGGCGCCGGTGCGGCTACGACCGGTCACCGAAGAGCTTCTTGATCAAGGCGAGCAGGCTGGTGAGGAACAGCCGGAACGGCTTGACCTCGGCGGCGTGGATCTCGGCGCGTTCCTCGACGGTGGCCGCGGCCAGCTTGCCCTCACAGCACTGCACGAACTCGCCGATCAGCCGATTGGTCATCTCGATGATCAGCCCGCCCCGGCCGAACTGGGCGGCCGCCCCCGAGAGGGTGACGTCGGCGTCGACCGAGACCGCGGTGGCGGTGGCGTCCCTGGCGACCAGCGCGTAGTCGACCTTGACCGATCCCCTGCTCCTGCCGCGCCGGTCCTCCCCCTTGCCGTCGATCAACCCGGTGTGCGTGGATTCGTCCTGGGTGACCGTGGCCGAACCGTCGAAGACCGCCGACATCGGGCCGAGCTTGACCGAGACCCGGCCGCTGTACTTGCCGTCCCCGTCGTCCGAGAGCAACTCCGCGCCCGGGAGGCACTGCGTCACCTCGCGGATGTCCTGGAAGAACTCCCAGACCTGCTGAATCGGCCGGTTGACCTCGAACTCCTGGGTGATCTTCATCCCTGGCCCCTGTCTGATCGGGTGGATGGCGCGCAGCAGTACACCACACCACTCCGACGGCGTCACTCCATCCGTCACCCGCCGTCACCGCCGCCGGGACACCGTCAGCGCCGGGGTCCAGCCCCGCCGTCGGGGCGCCACGGCCCCGAGGACCACGTCGTGGTCGCGATCGGTGCGGTACACGGCGACGCCCAGCCGGGAGAGCATCGTCAGGGCCGACGGCGCCGGGTGCCCGTAGTCGTTGCCGGCGCCCACGCCGATCAACCCCACCCGTGGCGCCAGCCGCCGATAGAGCTCAGTGACCTGCTTGGCCGAACCGTGGTGGGCCACCTTCACCACGTCGATCCCGCCGGAGGACGCCGCGAACGCGCCGTCGAGGGCGACCGACAACCGGCCGTCGAGTTCGTCCACCAGGCGCCGCTGTCCCTCGAACTCGAGATCCCCGAGGGCGGCCAGGCGGATCCGGGCGCCGTCCGGGGTGAGCACCTCGATCAGGGCGACCAGGCTCGCCTCGTTGACCAGGGTGCCGTCGGGCTCGTCCGGGAGGTCCTGGGTCGCGCCCCGCGTGCCCGGCTCGTCGGAGGCTCCGGATGCGGAGCCACCCCCGCCGAGGTCGTCCGGAGCCACCAGATACCACCGCACCTGCCAGCCGTCGGTCCCGAGGCTGCCGGTCAGGTCCCGGGTGACCTCGGCCAGCCGATCGGGTGCCAGCCCGGCGGCGGCGACCGCCTCCCGCACCGCCACGACATTCTCGCCGGGCCGGGCCAGCGGGCTCGCCAGCACCATCGGGGGCTGCTCGGCGGTTCGCCCCCGCAGCGCCCCGGCAAGCCCCAGGACGTGGTCGGCGTGGAAGTGGCTGAGGATCACCAGATCCAGGGAACGGACCCCCAGATCGGCCAGACAGTCGTCGACGCGACCCGGGTCGGGTCCGGTGTCGATCAGCACCGCGCGATCGGCGCCGCTGCGCACCGCGAGGGCGTCGCCCTGGCCCACGTCGCACTGGGCCAACGTCCAGTCCCCCGCCGGGCGGCCGGACACCCCGACCAGGGGACGCCACCATCCGGTGGCCCACAGCAGCAGCGCCAGGGCCAGCCCGAGCGCCAGGGCCAGACCGAGCGCCCGGGCGATCACGCCGTCGGCGCCACCCCGGACCCGCCCGCCCCACCACGGCCGGCGCCGGGCAGGTTCGGGTGGACGTCCCCGCCCCGGCAGCCGGCGCCTTGCGGGCTGCGAGGTCGAGGGGGCGACCCGCAGAGTGATCACCACCACCCCGGCGGTGATCAGGGCCAGCAGTCCCGCCGCGACGGGCGGAGCCGTCGACGGCAGCCAGGGCAGGTTCCCCGCAGGCAGCCGGGCGGCGTGGCCGGCCACCTCGGTGATCCACCAGGTGGCCAGGCACCCGAGCGCGGCGACGGCGTGCGCCCCCGTCGGCCACAGCGGCGCCAGCAGGGCGGCGGCCACGCCCAGCAGGGTCGCCGGGACCACCGCGGGATCGGCCAGCAGATTCGCCGGCACGGCCACCGGGCTGACCACGGGCTGCAGCAGCACGAGCAGCGGGCCGCAGGCGACCTGGGCCGCGGCCGGGGCCGCCAGGGCGAGGGCCAGCGGACGCGGCAGCCACCGTTCGAGTCGTCGCGCCCAGGGCGGTGCCAGGAGCAACAGCGCACCCGTCGCGGTCACAGAGAGCGCAAACCCCGGGCTGCGCGCCAGATAGGGATCGACGACCAGCAGGGCCAGCGTCGCCGCGCACAGCATCGGCACCCCTCCCCGGCGGCGGCCCGCCAGCAGTCCCACCAGCGCGATCGAGCCCATGACCGCCGCGCGCAGGACGCTCGGTTCAGGCCGGGCCAGGAAGACGAACCCGAGCACGGCCGCCGCCGCGATCAGCACCCGCCCGCGCATCCCGGCACCGCACCAGGCCGCCACGGCGATCACCCCGCCGATCACGATCGCCACGTTCGCGCCGCTGACGGCCGTGAGATGGGTCAGCCCGCTGGCCCGGAGTTCGCTCTCGACCGCCGGGGTGAGGGTGGAGGTGTCCCCCACCACCAGCGAGGGCAGCAGCCCGGCCGGACCCTCGGGAAGCCCCTGCACCGCGGTCCGGAAACAGGCGCGCACCGTCTCGGCGCCCCGCCACCACCACCGTGCCGGCTCGAGCGAGCCGGGTGGGGTGAACGCGGTGACCAGCGCGGCGACGTCCTGCCCGGGTTCGGTCGGTGAGACCCTGCCGATCAACCGGATCCGGCTGCCGACGACGGGCCGGGCCCACGGCTCTCCCACCAGCACCGGGACGTCGACCCGGCGGTGCTGGCCGCGTGCCGAGGCCCCGTCGGCCTGGATCCGCACGGCGAACCGGGCCGGGTCCCGCGCCGACCACCGGCCCGCCGCCACGGCTCTGGGATCGGTCGTGACCCGGCCGGTGAGCTCGACCACGGCCCGCTGCCCCACCCATCCCGGGAAGGGGCCGGCCCCACGCACCGCGATCCCGATCGCAGCCGAGGCGAGAACCGTTGCACCGCAGGCCAGCACCAGCACCGCCTGGGGACGGACGGCGGTGAGGCGGCGGCCCATCCTGAACCGTCCGGCGAGCACCAGGGCCGCCACCGCGCAACAACCGGCGGTCCACACGGCCGGCGAGGCGGTCGTGGTTCCCACCACCCAGGCGGCCACGGCCCAGCAGCCGATCGCGGCCGGCAGCAGTCGCAGGTCGGGGTTCACACCCGGACCAGCGGCCGAAGCCGCGCGAGTGTCTTGGGCCCGATGCCGTCCACCTCACCCAACTCCTCGACCCGGGTGAAGCGCTGGTGCTCGGTGCGCCAGGCGAGGATCGCGGCGGCGGTGACCGGGCCGATCCCCGGCAGTTCCTCCAGTTGGGGCTGGGTGGCGCTGTTGAGATCGATCAGCCCACCCCCGGCCGACGCGTCAGAGGGCAGCGAACCCGCCGTCGCCGGGCCGGCCGCGGCCGGGCTCAGCACGTCGTTCGGGCCGGGGACGACCACCCGCTCGCCGTCGGCGACGTGCCGGGCGAGGTTGAGCCGGTCCGGGGCGGCGCCGGGGGCCGCTCCCCCGGCGGCTGCCACGGCATCACCCAACCGGGCGCCCGCGGGCAGCGTGACGAGCCCGGGACGGCGGACCCGGCCGACCACGTGCACCACGACGACCTCGCCCGCCGGTGGCGAGGCGACCGCCACGCCGGTCGGGACCGTCGAAACAGTCGGGAGGGTGCCGGACCGGCTCGCCCGGGGCGCGGACGGCACCGACGCGACCACCGCACCGGCGTCGCTGAGCAGCCCGCGGATCAGTAGCGCCGCCACCGCGATCCCCGCCGCCAGCAGCGCCGCGGTGACCACCCGCGGCGGCATCGGACGCGGCCAGGACGGCGGGTGATCCCGTTGCGCGGGGACCTGCGGATCGTCGGCCCCCGTCGCCGGGCCGGCGTCGCGGGCGGTCGCGCGGGCCACGGCGGCCAGGCGGGCGACCGGATCGGCTTCAGCGGGCATGGCGCGAGGCTAGGTCCGAGAATGCCCGCCGCTCACGACTCACCCTCCCGGGCTGTGGACGACGACGCGTCGAGCCTCCGCCGTGGACGCGACGACCCGGACGTGACGAGCGGGATCAGGCGGGCGGGATCAGGCGGGCGGGATCAGGCGGGGGCGACGGCCACCCCGACCATGCCCGGACCGACGTGGGTGCCCACCACGGCCCCCACCTCGCTGGTGTAGAGCCGGCGCACCCCCGGCAGTCGCACCCGCAGCCGCTCGGCCAGCTCCCGCGCCGGGCCGGGCGCCGCCAGATGCTGCACCCCGACATCCACCGACGCGGTGCCGACGCCGTCGACCACGGCCCGCTCCAGCCGGGCGAGCGCCCGGGAGGCGGTGCGCACCCGGTCCAGCACCTCCAGCCGCCCGTCCACGAGGTGCAGCAGCGGTTTGACCGACAGCACCGTTCCGAACGCGGCCGCCGCGGGGCCGAGCCGACCGCCCCGACGCAGGTATTCCAGGGTGTCGACGTAGACCCAGGTCGAGCTGTCGTGGGCGCACCGCTCCGCCGCCCGCGCGACGTCCGGTCCCGGCTCGCCGCGCTCGGCGGCCCGCGCGGCCGCCAACGCCGCGAACCCCAGCCCGAGGGCCAGGTTCCGGCTGTCGACCACCTCGACGGCGACTCCTTCGTCGCCGGCCAGCTGCCGGGCGGCGACCCGGGCGGCGTCGACCGTCGCGGACAGCGCCCCCGACAGGTGCACCGAGACGATCGAGTCCCCCGGGCGCCGGGCGGCGATCTCACGGTAGACCTGCTCGAACGCCGCCGGCGGGGGACCCGACGTGGTCACCGAACGGCCCGCCCGCAACGCCTCGGCGACCTCCGCGCTGCTCACCTCGGTCCCCTCGGCCAGGGACCGCCCGTCGATCACCACCTGCAGCGGCACCACGGTCAGGTGCGCCGCCTCGGCCACCGTGGGCGGCAGGTAGGCGGTGGAGTCGGTGACCACCGTGACCCGGGACGTCGCCATCGGGTGTGGGCTCAGGCCGGAACCACGTTGACCAGCTTGGGCTCACGCACCACCACGGTGCGGATCCCCTTGCCGCCCAACGACCTCTGCACCGCCGGGCTGGCCAGGGCCATTTCCCGCAACGCCTCGGCGGCGATCGCCGGAGGCACCTGCAGGCGATCGCGCACCTTGCCGGCCACCTGGACGACGCAGGTCACGGTCTCGGTCGCGAGAAGTGCCTCCTCGACGGCCGGCCACCCAGCCAGGGCGACGCCCGGGTCGTGGTCCAGCCGGGACCACATGTCCTCCGCGGTGTACGGCGCGAACAGCGACAGCATCACGGCGACCGCCTCGACCGCCTCGCGCACCGCGGGGTCCCCGCCGCCGCAGCCGGTGTCGACGGCCTTGCGGACGGCGTTGACCAGTTCCATCACGCGGGCCACGGCGACGTTGAACCGGAACCCCTCGATCAGGGACGTGACCTCGTGCACGGTGCGGTGGGTCAGCGACCGCAGCGTCGGGTCACCCGCGGCGACGTCCGCCCCCACCGGCGAGGTCACGTCGCCGGCCAGTCGCCAGGCCCGCGCCAGGAATCGGGCCGAACCCGCCGGGGAGACCTCCGCCCAGTCGATGTCGTCCTCGGGCGGGCCCGCGAACGCCATGGTCAGCCGGACGGCGTCCACGCCGTGCTCGGCCAGCTCGTCGGACAGCCGCACCACGTTGCCCCGCGACTTGCTCATCGCGGAGCCGTCCATGATCACCATGCCCTGGTTCAGCAGCCGGCGGAACGGCTCGGTGAAGGAGACCATGCCCATGTCGAACAGCACCTTGGTGACGAAACGCGCGTACAGCAGGTGCAGGATCGCGTGGGTCACGCCGCCGACGTACTGATCGACCGGCAGCCACCTCTGCACCTCGGCCACGTCGAACGGCTCGTCGTCGCGGTGCGGTGAGACGAACCGCAGGAAGTACCACGAGGAGTCGACGAAGGTGTCCATGGTGTCGGTGTCCCGCTGTGCGGGGCCGCCGCACGCCGGGCAGTCGACGTTGACCCAGTCCGTGGCCCCGCCCAGCGGCGAGGTGCCCTTGGGCCGCAGGTCCAGGCCGGCCGCCGCGGGCAGTTCCACCGGCAGCTGTTCGTCCGGCACCCTGACCTCGCCGCAGGCCGGGCAGTGCACGATCGGGATCGGCGTGCCCCAGTACCGCTGCCGCGAGATCAGCCAGTCCCGCAGCCGGTAGTTGGTGGTCGCCCGGCCCAGGCCTGCGGCCGCGAGGTCCTCGATGGTCGCCGCGATCGCCTCGTCCTTGGCCAGCCCGTCCAGCGGCCCGGAGTTGACCAGGACGCCGTCCCCCGCGGTGGCCTCGAAGGTCGCCGCCGGGTCGGGCAGCGGCTCGCCGTCGGCGTCCCGCACGTCCACGACGACTCTGACCGGCAGGCCGAAGGTCTTCGCGAAGTCCAGGTCGCGCTGGTCGTGCGCGGGCACCGCCATGATCGCGCCGTGACCGTAGTCGGCCAGCACGTAGTCGGCGGCGTAGATCGGGATCCGCTCACCGTTGACCGGGTTGACCGCGTACCGCTCCAGGAACACCCCGGTCTTCGACCGCTCGGTCGACAGCCGGTCGATGTCGCTGGTGGCGCGCACCTGTTCCAGGTAGCCCGCGAACGCCTCCCGCACCGACGCCGGCGCGTCGGCGGCCAGCTCGGCCGCCAGGTCGGAGTCGGCCGCCACCACGAAGAAGGTGGCCCCGAACAGCGTGTCCGGGCGGGTGGTGTAGACCGTCACCGGCTCGTCCCGGCCGTCGATCGCGAAGACCACATCGGCCCCCGTGGAGCGCCCGATCCAGTTGCGCTGCATGGTCAGCACCCGCTCGGGCCACCTGCCCTCCAGCTGCTCCATGTCCGCCAGCAGCCGGTCGGCGTAGTCGGTGATCTTGAAGTACCACTGGGTCAGCTTCTTCTTCGTGACCAGGCCGTCGCAGCGCTCGCACCGCCCGTCGACCACCTGCTCGTTGGCCAGCACGGTCTGGTCGTTGGGGCACCAGTTCACCTGGCTCGGCTTGCGGTAGGCCAGTCCCCGCTCGTGCATCCGGTTGAAGATCCACTGGTTCCACCGGTAGTACTCCGGGTCCGAGGTGTGCAGGATCCGGTCCCAGTCGAACGAGCAGGCGTAGCGGCGCATCGAGGCCAACTGCTGGGCGATGTTGTCGTAGGTCCACGCCCGCGGGTCCTCGCCCCGCTTGATGGCCGCGTTCTCGGCGGGCAGCCCGAAGGAGTCCCAGCCGATCGGATGCATCACGTTGTAGCCGCGCTGCACCCAGTACCGGGCGACGATGTCGCCGAGCGCATACGCCTCGGCGTGGCCCATGTGCAGGTCACCGGAGGGGTAGGGAAACATGTCCAGCACGTACTTGACCGGCCGCGCGTCGTCCGGCCGGCTACTGCGGAACGGCGCCAGCTCGTCCCACGCGGGCATCCAGCGGTCCTGGATGGCGGTCACGTCGTAGCGGTCGGGATCGCGTTCGGTGTCCGTCTGCGCGGCGACATCGATCTGGGTCATCGTCTGGGCTGTCCTTCGGGTCGGTCTCCCACATGGCTCGTCGAGGCCACATGGCTCGAACTCATGACGGGGCGCCGCGCTGAACCGGTGGCAGGGGCGTTCCCTGCCCGCTCAGCGCGGCCCGATAAGGACCAGCACGCTATGAGGCACGTTGCAAGGGTACCGAAGACCGGCTACAGCTTTCCCCCCGTGGCATCGCCCGCCCTGGGTCCCAGAGGTCCGGCGAGCCGCTCGGCGCTCTGGCGGCGCAACGACCGGCGCATCTGCATGTCCAACTCGCCCTTGGCGACCAGCGATGCGAGATCGCCATCGTCCCAGGGCACCAGCGTCGCCGATCCGATGCTCACCCGGCCGTTCCAGACCTCCACGGCGACCGGGGGCCGGGTCACCAACCGCGCACGCACCCGGCGCTCCAGCTCCAGCGGGGACATCCCGGTTCCCGGTCCGAGGACGACGAACTCGTCCCCGGTCCAGCGCGAGACCACATCCGTGGCGCGCACGCACTCCCGGACGACCTCGGCGACGTCCCGCAGCACGGCGTCGCCACCGGCCAGCCCGACCGCCTCGTTGACCGCCCGCAATCCGTCGACGTCGAGGTAGAGGCAATGGACCGCCTGACCGCTGCGCCGGGCGTGTTCGATCATCGGGGTGGCCACGAGCTCGACCCCGACCCGGTTGGCCAGACCCGTCAACGTGTCCCGGACCGACTCGCCGTCCTCGAGGATCGGGGTCGCCGCGGGCGTGGGCAGCGGTCTGGACGCCCTCCCGCGGACGGCGAAGGCCACCAGCGCCGAGGCGGCCACCGCCGAGGCGGCGTAGGCCCACCGGCCGGCCACCTGGCCGGAGACCTCACCCTCGACCGAGCCGACGGTCAGCGCGTGGGCGATGCCGTAGGAGGCCGCGGCCGCCCAACCGGCCAGGGTGGCGGTAACCACCGCCGACAGCTGTGCCTGCGACAGCAACACGGCCGCGGCCACCAGGCAGACCCCGGTGTCCAGGCCGGTCAGGGGCTGGCCCGATGCCAGGGCCCGGGCGGCCCCGAGCACGGCCGCCACGGCCAGGGCGACGGCCAGGGCCCGGGGATTCGGTCGTCGGATCAGCAGCACGGCCGTGGTCAGGGCGGCGGTGGCGAGGACGTCGACCGCCAGGGTCGCGGGCACCGACGGACCGTCGACGACCAGCGGGGTGAGGACGGCGTGCAGCGCAGCCCAGCCGGCGAGCACCGCGGGGATCGTGATGCCGATCGGGTCGCCGTGGGCCGCGCGCTGCTGATCGGCCGCCCGCGGCGGGCGCTCGGCACCGCCGGACGGCTCCGCGGGAAGCGTCTCGGCCCGGTCGGTATGTCTGCGTGCGAACCCGGTCACCGTCTCGTTGTCGGCGGGCGGCGAGCGGTCCTTGACCGCGAGGGCGGCCGTCGCCACCCAGGCACCTCCCGGACGCTTGACGGTCCCCCGAACGGCCGAAACCATTGATCGGAGAAGGATGAACGGTGCGCAACCGGGAGGTGTCCGGACAGTGACTCACATCCGGCGCCGTCCGGCCGTCGCCTTCGAACTCGACGCTCCGCCGCGGCGGAGCCTGCGGCAGACCCTGCCGACGCTCGCCCCGGGGATCGGGGTCCTGCGGCACTACCCCCGGCGCTGGCTGCGCGCCGACGTGTTCGCCGGGGTGGCGGTCGCCGCCTACCTGGTGCCGCAGGTCATGGCGTACGCCGCGATCGTCGATCTCCCGCCGGTCACCGGACTGTGGACGGCGCTGGCCGCCTGCCTCGTCTACGCCGTCCTCGGCGGCTCCCGGTTGCTCTCCGTGGGCCCGGAGTCCACGGTCGCCCTGCTCGCCGGGGCCACAGTGGCCCCGATGGCGGGCGGCGACCCGACCCGGGCGGCGGCCCTGACCGCGGCGCTGGCCCTCGTCGTGGCGTTCTGGTGCCTGATGGCGCGGCTGGCACGGCTCGGGGTGATCGCCGACCTGCTCTCCCAGCCCCTCCTGGTCGGCTACCTGGCGGGGGGCGCCGTCCTGATGGTGGTCGGCCAGCTCGGCCGCGTCACGGGCACCTCGGTCGACGGCGATTCGATCATGGCCCAGCTGCGCTCGTTCGCGACCGTCGTGGGCCAGGTGCACCCGCCGACGCTGGCGGTGACCGCGGGCACCCTGGCGCTGCTGCTCGCCGTCGTCCTCTGGCGCCCGATGTGGCCCGGCCCGCTGATCGCGGTCGCCGCCGCCACCGTCGCCGCCGTCGTCCTCGATCTGCCCGCCCGCGGCGTCGCGATCACCGGCGAGGTGCCCTCGGGCCTGCCGGTGCCCCGCCTGCCCCTGGTGGGAGCACACGACCTGGCGGGGCTGCTGCTCACCGGGCTCGGCGTGGCCGTGGTCGCCTACAGCGACAACACCCTCATCGGTCGCGCGTTCCGACCGGCCCCCGAGGAGGGCGAGCCCGCGGGCAGTACCGACGTCGACGCGCAGCAGGAACTGGTGGCGCTCGGCGGGGTGCACCTGGCGGTCGGCCTGGTCGGCGGGTTCCCGGTCTCCTCCTCGGGGTCGCGTTCGGCTCTGGCACTGGCGGCCGGCGCCCGCAGCCAGATGTACTCCCTGGTCGCCGGCGGCTGCATCGTGGCCGTCCTGTTCTTCGCCGGCCCGCTGCTGTCCCAGCTCCCGGCGGCCTCCCTCGGGGCGGTGGTGATCTACGCGGCGAGCAAGCTGATCTCGGTCCACGACGTGGTGCGGCTCTACCGCTTCCGCGTGGCCGAGCTCGCCCTGGCGGTCCTGACCTGCCTCGCGACGGTGGTGCTCGGCATCCTGGCCGGCGTGGGTGTGGCGATCGCGCTCAGCCTGCTCGAGATGGCCAGCCGGCTCGCCCGTCCCCACGAGGGGGTGCTCGGCCGGGTCCCGGGCCTGGCGGGGATGCACGACGTCGACGACTATCCGGAGGCGACCACGCTGCCCGGTCTGGTGGTCTACCGCTACGACGCCCCACTGTTCTTCGCCAACGTCGGGGATCTGCGGCGCCGCGCCCTGGTCGCCGTGGACACCGAGACCCGGGCCGACCCGGAACACCCGGTGCGCTGGTTCGTGCTCAACGTCGAGGCCAACATCGAGATCGACATCACGGCGGCCGACGGCCTCCGGGGGTTGCACCACGACCAGGCCGAGCGCGGCGTCAGGATGGCCCTGGCCCGGGTCAAGAACGACCTGCGCGAACCGCTGCGACGGGCCGGGCTGATCGACCTGATCGGCGAGGACATGCTGTTCCCCACCCTGCCGGTGGCCGAGGAGACCTACCTCGCCACCGGCGTCCGACCCGGCACCTGATCCGTTCGCCGGGCCCCAAGGTGAGAGGCTGCGGCCATGACGACCTCCGCCGAGCACCGCGCCCTCACCGAGAGATTCGCCGCGCACAACTACCACCCGCTTCCGGTGGTCCTGTCCGGCGGTGAGGGGGCCTGGGTCCGCGACGTCGAGGGGAACCGGTACCTGGACTGCCTGGCCGGCTACTCTGCGCTCAACTTCGGGCACGGCCACCCCCGCCTGCTCGCCCGGGCCCACGCCCAACTCGACCGGCTCACCCTGACGAGCCGGGCGTTCTACAACGACCAGCTCGGACCGTTCGTGCGCGACCTGGCCGGACTGACCGGCAAGGACAGGGTGCTGCCGATGAACACCGGTGCCGAGGCCGTGGAGACCGCCATCAAACTGGCCCGGCGCTTCGGCCAGGACCGTCACAAGGTCGACCCGGAACGCACCAACATCATCGTGATGGCCCACAACTTCCACGGCCGCACCACCACGATCAT
>CAYYCE010000032.1:5852-13435 GCA_964469635.1 uncultured Kineosporiaceae bacterium | reverse complement strand
GTCACCGGAGTGGGTCGGATCGTCGTCGAACGCCTCGCGCGAGACGTCGACCACGACGTAGCCGGCATCCAGCAGGGTCTGAGCGATCGGGAAGGTCGCCACGTCGGACCCGGTCTGATCGGCCGGGGCGGCGAGGACCCCGACGGAGACCATCCGCTGTCCGTCTCGGTTGATGAGCCACACCTCGAAGTACCCGCCGCCGGCCGAGGCCAGTGTGCGTGCCTGCAGGTCGAGCCTCAGGTCGAGGTGACCATCCTCCCGGAGCACCTCGGCGTCGCCGATCGATCGGGGAGTGGCGTCGAGGGTCCGCAGGCCGGTGCTCGCCACGGTCGTGAACCCCTCCCCACCCGGGGATCGCCACAGCGCACGGCCGGCGAGCAACCCCACCAGCCCCGCCGCGGCCGCCACCCCGGTCAGCCACACCACCGACCGGCTCCGCACCCGGCCACGGCGCGCCGTGGGGATCAACTCGACCGGGCCCGCGATCTCGGCCTCGACCCGTGCCCAGACGTCGGACGGCGGCGGGAACCACTCGACGTCCTCCCGCGCGCCCTGTCGCGCCAGCTCCAGCGTCCGGCGCAGGGTCTGGACCTCCCGACCGCACTGCGGGCAGGTCGACACGTGGTCGGCGGCGGCCCCGTCGGCGGCCTGGCCCAGCGCGATGTCGGCGAGCACCTCGTCGTCAGGGTGCGACACGGGACGCCTCCTCCAACTGCGAGCGCAGGTGCAGCAGTCCGCGCCGCACATGGCTCTTCACGGTCCCGATCGGCAGTCCAAGACGCTGCGCGATCTCCTCGTACGGTCGATCCTCGACCACGGCGAGCCGGAGCACACTGGCGCGCGGCTCGCCCATCCGGTCCAGTTCGTGGGCCAGCATCAGTCGGGCCGGCAGGTCGTCGTCCGGGCTGCGGTCGGGGTCCCTCGCGGCGACGGCCGCGACCGCCTCGACGTTGCGCGCGGCTCGCATCCGCTGCAGCTGGAGATCGGCGACCCGGCGGCGGGTGATCCCGACCAGCCACGCCGGCAGGGCGTCGGGCCCGGGCCGCAGGGTATGCCGGCTGCGCCAGGCCGACACGAACACCTGCTGGGTGACGTCCTCCGCGTCGTGGTGGCTGTTCAGCGAGCGCCGGGCGATCGTGTAGACCAGGCTCGACCAGCGTCGGTAGGCCTCCGCGAGAGCCTCCCGTGAGTCCGAGGCGAGCCCGACCGCCACCTCTTCCGGCGTGGCACCGGCATCATCAGGTGCCAGCATCCCGACCACGGTAGTCGTCATCGCAGGCCTTCGGCAGGGGTCCGCGCCGCACTCACCGCGCCGGGACGCGGGTCGCGACGGCCACGACATTGTCCTCGTAGTGCCGGGTCCGGGCGTCGAAGGCCCCACCGCAGGTCACCAGGTGCAGTCGTTCAGGGCCGTCGCGGCTGAACAGGGCATCCAGGTCCAGCTGGGCCTTGGACTGCCGGATCACCTCGACGACGCGGTAGTGGACGTGGCCGGCGTCGGTGGTCACCTCGATCGTGTCCCCGGCCCGCAACCGGTCCAACCGGGCCAACGGGCCGGGGCCCTCGCGGCGGGTGTCCACGTGGGCGGCGATCACCGTCGCCCCGGCCTGGGAGCCCGGAGCCGGGCCGTGGCGGTACCAGCCGGCCACCGACGGGCTGCCGGGCAGGGCCATGAAGCCCTGACCGTCCACTCCGGTCGGCTCGACGGACAGCCGGGCGGAAAGCGCCGGAACGGTCAGTCGTGTCGGGATCCGCCGAGGATCGGCCGCCGGTGGCGTCGACGCCTGCGGCGTGGGGGCCGCGAACTCGCGGAGGGTCGCCCCGCCCTCCCCCCGACCGATCCGGTCGGTCCGGTCGGTCCGGTCGGTCCGGTCGAACGGTCCCGCCGGCCCCGTGGCCCACAGGGTCCCCAGGGCGGCGGTGAGGGCGGCCGCTGCGACGGCGGCCGCCCTCCGAAGAGCCCCGTTCACTCAGGCCCCGGCCACCCGGCGGCGCCGGCGCGCCAGGACGAGGCCGCCGGCAAGGCCCGCCGAGCCGATCACGAGCGCTGCCCGGACCGCGCCGTCGTCGTGTGCCGCCTGACCGCCCGAGCCGGCGGGGACACCCTGGGGGGCCGAGTGCAGTCCCGCGATGGTCTGGACGGCGAGCTGCAGGTTCGAGTCGGCCGCACTGCCCCAGGCGTAGACGATCGTGCTGCTGCCCTCGGCCAGGGTCACGTCGGCCGGACCGATGGCCACGGTGTCGGTTCCAGCGAGGACGACGTCGGCCGAGACCGTGCCGGCCGCGAGGTCGGCCTTGGCCTCGTTCGGATTGGTCAGACCGGCGAAGGCCACTTCACCTCCGGCCCGGACGTCCACCGCCGGAGCCGCCGCGGTGTGCCGCACGGTGAGCCGGGCCTTGCCCGCCGCCACCGCGGAGGTGTCGTTGACGAACGGGGTCAGGACGGGCTTGCCGTCGGCGTCGAGATGGGCGACCACGGTGATGTCGGCCCCGGCCGGAACGGTGACATCGTCGGCCTCGACGACGGCGTCGCCGTCCGCACCGGCGCCGGCGGCGGTGACCTTGAGGTCGTAGTCGCCGGCGGGGAGGCTCAGGGGATCGGTGAGTGTGCCCGGGGCGAAGTCACCGAGCAGTTCGTCGCCGTTGGCATACACGTCGACGGTGGCGCCCGGAACACCGTGCAGGATCGAGACGGTGGCGTCGTCGGCGGCGCCCGCGGGTGTGGCCACTGCGAGCGAACCGACACCGAGGGCGGTGGCGGCCAGGATTCGCGCGATGGTCATGTCGGCTCTCTTTCGATCAGAAGTGGGGAGGACGTGCTGCCCCTTCTTCCGTGCGGGGAGGTGCCGAGGATGCACTCGCGACGAAGTTTCTCGACCCGTGGCCGCGGCCCGGTCGGCCGCGGCGTCAGCCGGCGGTGTGGCAGACCGCCTCGACGTTGTTGCCGTCGGGGTCGCGGACGAAGGCACCGAAGTAGTGTGCGTGGTACTCCGGCCACAACCGCGGCGCATGCAGGCTCTCGGCGCCGGCCGCCAGGGCGGCGTCGTAGAACGCCTGCACGTGCTCGACGTCCGGCGCGGAGAAGGCGATGTGCACCTCGCGGTTGGGCCCGATGCCCTCGAAGGTGGAAAGCCAGAAGGCCGGTGTGTCGGTGCCGTACCCGACGGCCACCTCGAAGTCCATCAGCCGGCGGTGGCCCAGGGTGGCCAGCACGGCGTCGTAGAAGGACTTCGCGGTCTCGAGGTCGGCGCAGTTGATCCCAAGGTGATCCATCATGGCGTCATCATGCCGCCCGGGCCCGACAACCGGGCCCGACAACCGGGCCCGACAACCGGGCCCGACAACCGGGCCCGACCTCAGCGGACGGCCACCTGATCCCGGCCGCGCGTCTTGGCCAGGTACAGCTGGTCGTCGGCGATGGCGATCAGCTCCTCGACCCGGGCGATCGATCCGGTCGCCGCACCCACGCTGACCGTCACGCCCAGACCGGGTGCGAGATCGCTCCACGTGTGCTCCCTCACCCGCCGCCACAGGTCACGGCCCAGGTCGGAGACCTCCCGGACCGAGGGCCCGGCGAGCAGCAGGAGGAACTCGTCGCCGCCGAGGCGGACGGCGAGATCCGTGGCGCGGGTGATCTGGGTCAGCAGCGCCCCGAGCGTGCGCAGCACGTCGTCCCCCACGACGTGCCCGAAGGTGTCGTTGACCACCTTGAAGCGGTCGACGTCGATGAGCAGCGCCGCCAGGCCCTCCGCGGCCGACCCGGCGCGCAGGCGCGTCAGATGGCGGGCGTAGGCGTGTCGGTTGGCCAGGCCTGTCAGCTCGTCCACGTAGGCCCGCATCGACAGCCGCTCGTGTTCGAGCAGCACGCGTTCGGCCGCCACCTGGGCGCGGGCTCCCTCGATCGTCGTGTGATGGGCGTACCAACGCAGCCGGGTGGACTCCTCCGCGTAGTCGCGCCACCTCGGGGCCGGCGGGTCACCCAGCGCCGTCCACCGCAGGATCAGCGGCCGCAACGACGCCGCGACGTCGTCGTCGACCAGGTGGAGCACCACGTCCACGTGGGTCGCCGCCTCGTGCGGGCGGCCGTCGTCCAAGGCTCTGACAGCGGCGGCGAGTGCCAGAGCGACCTGGACGGCGTGGCTCTGCGGGGGACGCACCTGGCCGCGTAGCTCGGCCGGATCCCGACGAGGGGGCAGGCCTCGCACGGCGGCCATGAGCTCGTCCACCGCCAGCATCTGGACGTGCCAGGTCTGGGGCGTGTCCGGGTCGAGCATGTCGAGCAGGTCTGGGGTGCGGTCAGCGATCTCGATGGCCTCGCTCCGGCGGTCGAGCTCCAGCAGGTTGGCGACCGTCGGCACCAGGACCGCGACGTAGTTGGTCGCCAGGGCACGCCGGCAGAGCCGGGCGATGGGTTCCAGGGCGGGTTCGGTCGGGTGTTCCAGCGTCTGCGAGGCCCGCTCCATCTGCTCCAGGGCGGGGTCCCACAGACCTCGGTAGCAGTAGGCGATCGAACAGGCGATCATGGCCATGGGGGCGTCGACCGGATCGATGTCCGTGTCCTGCAACAGGGCGGTCGCCCGCGGGAGGTCGCGGTCGTTGATGGCGGCCACCGGATCGTCGTCGAAGGCGACGATGGATAGGCAGGCCAGGGCGGCGGCCAGCAACGCGTCGCTCCCCGAGCGCTCGGCCGACTCGAGCATGTTCAGAGCGGCCTCGCGGGCGTCCTGCTTGGCGCTCAGCGCCTCGGCGAATCGCGCGTGATGCAGAACGCATTCCACCTCGGACCAGTGTTCCCGCCGGGCCATCCGGATGGCGTCCTCGAGGACGGGCCGCCGGTCGTGGGTCTGGATGTCCTCGAGCGCCTGATAGGCGTGCAGCCGGGCCACGGTGCGTCGTGGCAGGTACCGGGCCCCCGGGTTGCTCCACGACGGCGAGGCGGTCATGGCCCGATCTTGCACCATGAGTTGCCGTTCGCTATCTCCCGGGAAGGTGTCCGGAAGGAATCACTACCCACCGTAACGGTAGCCGCCGTCATCGTTAGCTTCAGGAGGGGAACGCACTCCATCGGGCCGCCGCGGCGAGCGCCAGGAACAGCAGCAGGGCCCCCAGCCCGGCGAGCGCGACGCTGATCTCGACCGTGCGCCGCTGCACCTCCACCCGCAGCGGCAGATCGGTGAGCACCCGCTGCAGCGACGTGGCGTCGGCGGCGGCGAAGTACTCCCCGCCGGTGACCTCGGCGACCTGCCGCAGCGTCTGCTCGTCGGCGACCAGGAAGTGGCGCGGCACCCCCTGACCGCCGACCCGGCCCCGGCCCGGGTTCTCGAACATGTCCCCGCCGAGCTGGTCTGGGGTGCAGGCCAATGACGTCGGATGGGTGGTGCCGAACCCGATCGGGTACACCCGAACCCCCGCCGCCGCGGCCTGGTCGGCCGCGTCGGTGGGGGTCACGCCGCGGGTGTTGGCGCCGTCGGTGAGCAGGACGACGATCTCGGGGGCGCGCTTGCCGCCCTGGCCCGGGGGGCCGCCGGATCGTGTGGCCGCGGCGACGTCCGGATCGATCCGGGCGACGGCGTCGAGAGACTTCAGCATCGCGGCGCCTATCGCCGTGCCCCGGCCGACGGTGAGGATGTCGATGGCCGCGATCACCGGCTCCCGCTCGTCGGTCGGGGCGACGGCGATCTGGGCCGAGCCCGCGAAGACCACCAACCCGATGCGGGTCCGGGAGTCCTGGGCCTCGACGAAGGTCCGGACGGCGTCCTGGGCGGCCGCCAGTCGGTTGGGGTCGACGTCGGTGGCGCACATCGACCCCGACACGTCCAGCGCCACCACGATCGCCGAGGACGCCACGGGGACCGAGGCGCGCACCTGCGGCCGGCCCGCCGCGAGGATCAGCGAGGCCAGCGCGGCGAGCACGAGCGCGAAGGGCGCGTGGCGGCGCCAGGACGAGCGGCGCGGCGCGGCGGCGCGGATGATGTCCAGGCTGGGGACGGTCACCGCCGGCCGCCGCCGGCGTGACCGCCAGAGATAACCGGCGATCAGCATCGGGAGCAGCAGCAGCGCCGCGAGCGAGGCGGGCCAGGCGAACGACATCAGATCACCCGCCCGAACCAGCGCCAGGACAGCCCGGCGCCGAGCAGCACCAGGATCGCCGCGGCGGCTGAGAGCAGTGCGGTGATCTCGACGGGGTGCGGCGCGATCGTCCACTGCAGGTCGATCGAGGAGTAGACCCGCTGCAGCGCCTCGGCGTCCGCGGCCGCGAAGTAGGCACCGTCGGTGACCTCGGCGATCCGCCGCAGCGACGCCTCGTCGAGCGCCGTGGCGACCTGGTAGCCGTCGATGTCGACGACGGTCCCCTGCGGGCTGCCCAGCCCGATCGGGTAGATCCGGATCCCGGTGAGTGAGGCGACGTCGGCCACCGTCGACGGGTCGAGCCGGCCGGTGTTCTCACCGTCCGAGAGCAGGACGACGGCTGCCGAGCGGGTGTAGCCGAGGTCGGGCCCGGACGCCTCCACCGACCCGTCCGAGGATCCGCCGGCGGAGCCGCCCGACGGGTCGGAGGTCTGGTCGTCACCGTTCAGGATCACCGGCCGGCCGACGATCGCGGTCAGTGCGCTCTGCAGGCCACGGCCCAGGGCCGTGCCGCCGGCCGGTACCAGCCGGTCGATGGCGGCCAGGACGGCGGTGTGGTCGGTGGTGGGCTGCTGGGTGATCACCGCGGTGTCGCCGAAGGCGACGACCGCGATCCGGATCTGGGACGGCTGGCGCTCGACGAAGGTGCGCGCCGCGGCCTGGGCGGCGGCCATCCGACTGGGTTCCACGTCGGTGGCGGCCATGCTGTTGGAGGTGTCGAAGGCCAGCACCACGGTGCCCTCGCGCCGGGGTTCGGCGATCGTGGCCATGGGACGGGTCAGGGCCAGCAGCAGCAGTGTGAAGGCGAGCAGGAACAGCACCGGGGCGACGTGCCGGCGTCCATCGGCGGCGTGTCGGGCGCCTGCCGCCGCGGTGACCAGGCCGAGTTGGGCAAGCCTGGCCCGCCGGGCCGCCCGGCGGGCCAGCAGCCGGCGATGACCGAGCACCAGGGCCGGGACGGCGAGCAGCCCGGGGAGCATCCAGGGCCAGGTCAGCGTCATCGCCCTCACCGCCGCCGGCGCCGGCGCAGCTCGGCGATCCGGGCCAGCGCCCGGACCAGGTCCTCGTCGGTGGCCACCGGGAACAGGTCGGTCCCGGCCGAGCGCACCGCGGCCGCCAACTCGGCCTGCCGGGCCCCGGCCATCTGCCGCAGTCGGGCGCGGAAGTCCTGGTCGTCGGTGTCCACGAAGATCTGTTCCCCGGTCTCGGCGTCCTCGACGTAGATCGCGCCGACGGCCGGCAGGTCGAACTCGCGCCGGTCGACGATCTGGATCACCACCAGGTCGTGGCGACGTCCGAGCAGGGCCAGCTCACGCTGCCACCCCGGAGCGGTGAGCAGGTCGCAGACCACCACCACGAGGCTGCGTCGCCGGGCCATGCCGCCGACGGCCCGCAGCGCGCCGGCGAGATCGGTCGCCGCGCCCGCGGGTCGTTCCGGGCGCGCCGCCACGCCG
>CAYYCE010000032.1:0-5842 GCA_964469635.1 uncultured Kineosporiaceae bacterium | reverse complement strand
CGTCCGGCTCCGCCAGGACGTGCAGGATCCGCAGCACCTGGTTGCGCCCCTGTCCCGGCGGGACGGTCCGCTCCACCGCGGTGTCGAAGAGCAGTGCGCCCACCCGGTTCCCGCCGAGGGTGAGCAACTGCGCCAGGGTGGCCGCGATCTCGGTGAGCACCAGCGTCTTCTGCCGGTCCACCGGCCCGAACGCCATGGACGGCGAGCGGTCCAGCACGAGCCAGGCGACCAGGTCGCGGTCCTCGACGTACTGGCGCACGAACGGGATGTCGGTCCGGGCGGTGACGTTCCAGTCGATGTGACGGACGTCGTCGCCGACCTCGTACTCGCGCAGCTCGGCGACGTCGAGTCCGGTGCCGCGGAACAGCGACCGGTAGTCCCCCTGCAGCCGGCCGTCGAGCAGCCTGACGACGCGCCACTGCACGCGGCGCAGGATGCGCTCCGGGTTCAGGGCGTCGGTGCCGACCATGGCGTCTTCTCGCGCAGCGGGATGTCCGGCGGCGGCACCGAGTGCAGGATCGGGGTGAGCAGCGCGTCGGGGCTCACGCCGTCCGCGAGGGCCTCGTACGACAGCACGATGCGGTGCCGCAGCACGTCGCGGGCCAGGTCGGCGACGTCGCCGGGCAGCAGGTAGTCGCGTCCGCGCAGGAACGCCAGCGCCTTGCCCGCGAGGATCATGTTGATGGACGCGCGGGGGCTGGCGCCGAAGGACAGGTACCGGGCGATCTGATCCTGCCCGGCCGCCGCCGGGTCGCGGGTGGCGGTGGCCAGCCGCACCGCGTACTCGATCACGGCCGGGTCGACGTAGACCGCATCGGCCCGGCGCTGGTAGCCGATCAGCCGCTCGGGATCGAGCACCCGGGTCGTGCCCTCCACCGCCGTGGTCATCCGCTCGACGACCACGAACTCCTCGGCCGGGGTGGGGTAGCCGACGAGCACCTTGAGCATGAACCGGTCGACCTGGGCCTCGGGCAGCGGGTAGGTGCCCTCGGACTCGATCGGGTTCTGGGTGGCCATGACCAAGAACGGGTCGGGAGCCGGATGCGTCTCGCGGCCGATGGTGACCTGGCGCTCCTGCATCACCTCGAGCAGGGCGCTCTGCACCTTGGCCGGGGCGCGGTTGATCTCGTCGGCGAGCACCAGGTTGGCGAACACCGGGCCGAGCCAGACCTGGAACTCGCCCTCGCGCTGGTTGTAGATCCTGGTGCCCACCAGGTCGGCGGGCACCAGGTCGGGGGTGAACTGGATGCGCTGGAACTGGCCGCCGATCGCGGTGGCCAGGGTCTTGATAGCCATCGTCTTGGCGAGTCCGGGGACGCCCTCGACCAGCAGGTGGCCCCGGGCGAGCAGGGCGACCATCATGCGTTCGAGCAGCATGTCCTGGCCCACGATGGTCTTCTTGACCTCGTAGAGCGTCTGCTCCAGCGGGTGGCGCGTCGGGTCGGTCTGCATCGTTCTCCCTGGCGGGTGTCGGGTGCCTGCCTTGGTCGCCGTCTCGGGTGGTCACTTGGGCGGGATCTCGCCGGCTCCGCCGCCGGCGGCGCCGATCGGCACCGCGAAGCCGATACCGACGAAGAAGGCCTGCTTGGCCGGGTTGGCCAGGCCGGTCACGACGCCGACCACCTGGGCGTCCCGGTTGAGCAACGGCCCCCCGCTGTTCCCCGGGTTCACCGCGGCGTCGAACTGGATCAGGTCGTGCAGCGTGATCCCGCCGCTGACCGAGATGTCGCGGCCGAGGGCCGAGACCACCCCTGCGGTGAGGCTGCGGCTCAGGCCCAGCGGATTGCCGACGGCGAACACGTCCTCCCCCACCCCGACACCGCCCCCCAGCACCGCAGGGACGACGATCTCCGGGAGGGTCTGCACGATCAGCGTCGCCAGATCCTGTTCCGGTCGGCTCGTCCCCACGGTCGCCGGAGACGTGGTGCCGTCGGTGAACTGCACGGTGATCCGGCCGGAGGAGACCACGTGCCACGCGGTGAGCACGGTGCCGTCCTGGTTGATCACCACGCCGGTGCCCAGGCCGCTGCTCGCCTGCGCGGTGCCGGTGGAGGGTCGATCGGTGGTGATGACGACCAGCGAGGGAAGGATGGTCCGGTAGGCGGCGGCGGCGTCCGGAGGGGTCGCCCTGGCCTCTTGCCGGGCCTTGGCGACGGCGTCGGCGACGGCCCGATCGACGTCCGCCCGGGTCACCGGCGGGGTGGTGGCACGGCGCACCCACCACAGCCCACCGGCGGCCACGAGAGCGAGCACGATCAAGCCGACCAGGACGGTGCGGCGCGACGGGCGTCGCCGGGGGCCTACCTCGGACTCGGGGGGATCGAGGGGAGGTTCGATCGCCCCGGGCGGGGGCAGCGACCGGCCACCGACGGTCACGGGTGCACCGAGTGGTGGCGCCGCGTGGAATCCGCCGGGACCGGGCGTTGACCCGCTGTCCATCAACCGACTCTAGGTCTCCGGGGCGGGCGCTGGTAGGTCTGACCCCGGCTCGGCGGACATTCACAGCGAGCTCGGGGGTGAGGGTCGGGATGGAACCGGGGTGGGCGTGCGGTTGGATGGATCCATGCGTACGGCGGTGATCGTCCTCGGCACGGCGGCTCTCGTGGTCGCGGGTGGTGGCGGTGGTACCGCCTACTACCTCCATCAGCGGGCCGAGTCCGAACAGGACCGGGCCGTCGAGGCGGTCATCGACGCCTTCGCCGCGGGCTGGTCCGGGCAGGACGTCTCGGCCGTCCCGTTCGTCGACCCGGACGCCGCGGCCGGATTCACCCCCGCCGTCGAGGGGCTGCACGCCTCGGCGGTCACCGTCGAGCCCACGGGCACCCGGCGCACCGGCGACACGGCGGTCTCGACGTTCTCGGTGACCTGGAGGTTGAGCGGGGACGTCGAGTGGAACTACAAGGTGCCGGTGCGGGCCAGCCGATCCGGGCAACGGTGGGCGATCGCCGCCCCGCCTCAGGGTGGCTACTGGAACCCCGAGCTGCCGGTCGGGAACACGATGTCCGCGACCCGGACGACGGGCCGGCGCGGCGATCTGCTCGACCGGGACGGCACGGCGCTGATGCCGACGGGCACGGTGTATCCGGTGCAACTCGATCCGACGCGGGCCACCCTCGAGGTGGCCACTGCCCTGGAGAAGCTCGTCGAGGCCAAGCCCGGCAGCCTGGTGGCCAAGCTCGAGGCGGCGCAGAAGGCGGGCAGCAAGGCGCCGATCCCGGTGATCACCTACCGGCAGTCGGACTTCGACGCCCGGCGGGCTGCCCTCGACGCACTCAAGGGCGTGATCTATCCGAAGACGGTGCAGCCGCTGGCCCCCGACCGGGAGTACGGCCAGCCGTTGCTGGGTTCGTTCGGCGAGGTCACCGCGGAGATCGTCAAGGCGAGCGACGGCCGGTACCGGGCCGGGGACCGGGCAGGCATCAGCGGGCTGCAGCGCAGCTACGACACCGTGCTGGCCGGGGCGCCGGGGGTCAAGGTCACCACCTCGTCGGGCAAAGTGCTGTTCGAGAAGGAGGCCGAGGACGGCGCAAACGTCCAACTCACCCTCGACTCGAGGGTGCAGCGTGCGGCCGAGGCCGCTCTCGCGGCGAGCGGCGACGTCCCGTCGGCCCTGGTGGCCATCGACGTGAAGACCGGGGACGTGCTGGCCTCGGCGAACCACCCCTGGTACGGGTTCGACCGGGCCGACACCGGGCAGTTCCCCCCGGGCTCCACGTTCAAGATCGTCTCGACGTACTCGCTGCTGAGCCGGGACAAGGTGTCCCTCGACGAGTCGGTGAGCTGTCCGGCGTCCTTCACCGTGGACGGCCGGGCGTTCCGCAACTACGAGGGCGAGACCCTCGGGTCACCGACGTTCACCGACGACTTCGTCCACTCCTGCAACACCGCCTTCGTCCAACTCTCGACCCGGCTCGGGGACGGGGACCTGAACGCGGCGGCCGAGACCCTCGGCCTCGGCGCCGGCTGGGGCTCGACGTTCGGGGTGGCGAACGCCTTCGACGGGTCGGTGCCGGAGAACACCGGGAAGACCGACAAGGCCGCCGCGACGATCGGCCAGGGACGCAACCTGGTCTCGCCGCTGGCGATGGCCACGGTGGTCGGCTCGGTGGCACGCGGGAGTTACGTGCCGCCGCTGCTGGTCGCCTCGCCCGCCACCGAGGGTGCACCGGACCGGACGCCGGTCCCGCTCGACGAGACGGTGGTCGCGAACCTGAGGACCGTGATGCGCGGCGTGGTCACCGGGGGCACCGCGACGGTGATGGCCTCGACGCCGGGCGGCCCGGTGTCCGGCAAGACCGGGACGGCGGAGTTCGGCTCGGCCGACCCGCCGAAGACGCACGCCTGGTTCGTGGGCTTCCAGGGGAATCTCGCGTTCGCCGTCCTGGTCGAGGAGGGCACGAGCGGGGGGTCCGTGGCCGCGCCGATCGCCAAGGCCTTCCTGACCACCCTCGCCGGATAGTCGCCGAGGACTCCCCCTCGTCCGCGAGGGCATGATCCGACTGGTTGCCGCTGCCCTGCCTCAGCCGCGTGCCGGGAGGTCGAACTCGTCGTTGGGCATCCTCAGGAGCACCGCGGAGACACCCAGCATCGCGGCGCCCGACAGGATCCACGAGGCTGCCGGGGCTCCGTTGCCCAGGCCGAGCGCGTCCCCGCCGAACTCGACGAAGGGGCTGACGGCCATGAGCACCGCCAACGAGCGCGGTCCGACCCCCGCCGTCCAGAGAAGCACTCCGATGGCGATCCGTCCCAGGGTGATGAACAGCAGCGTGAAGACGAGTGGCCAGGTGAGCACCCCCGACCCGAGCGCATCGGCAAGGCCGGCCAGCCGGTCGTGATCGATGCCCTGCCGGAGCCCGGCAAGGACGACCAGGTCGCCCTGCGGGTTGGCCGTCCCCGCGAGCGCACCCAGGATCCCCAGGGTTCCCAGTACGGCGGCGAACAGCGGCTTCGCCCGTCGACAGACCACGATCAGCGCGATCACGCCGGGCACGAACGTGAAGAAGAACAGCGGCGCCACCGCGATCAGCGCCGCCGTGCGGTCCCGGTGGGCGTCGATGCCCGTGATCATCTCGGTCGTGAGGTCGCCGCCGAGCGAGTACGGCGTGAACAGGTTGCTCACACCGACGGTGAGCCAGCCGGTCGGGGCGGCCAGGGCGAGCAGCACCCGCCAGTAGCCGCGGGTGTCGCGGGCGCGGCGGGCCGCGAGGTCGAGAGCGGGTGGAGCGGTCATGGCTCAGACCGCCACCCGGCTCGTGGCGACAGCGGGACTCAGCGCCCCGAGGGTCGCGCCCAGGCCGCCGACGACGAGGCCGATCACCGCACCCTGCTGGTCGGCGATCAGGCCGATGACCGACGCGATGATGTTGAGACCGCCGACGGCGACGACGGCGGCCCGGCCCCAGGTCCGGTCGACGGCGAGCCCGACGGCTGCGGCGATGCCGGCGAGGCACAGCAGCCCCGCCACGATGCGCCACGCCGGGTCGGCCTGGCCGTCGGGGACGACGCCGAGGTTCATGAGCGCGAACAGGGTGGTGACCGCGACCGCGGCCCACTTGAGGGACTTCATGGCGGTCTCCTTCGACAGGGGATTCGACAGGGGAGATGGGGACACCACCGAATCTCCAACCGCCGGGCTCCCACTTCCAGGGCTGCTGTCACGCGCACCGCCGTCACCGTCCCGCGTCGTCGGGAACCCGTTCCCGGGCGGCGGGACGGTAGACGATTGCCGCCACCGGGGGCCGGGCGTCATGCTCCAGGCATCGTGACCGCCACGTTCCGACTAGCAGCGAGACGCCACGCCCCCGAGGTGGCCGTGGCGATCTTCGTGCTGAGCGCGGCGGGC
>CAYYCE010000031.1:0-13788 GCA_964469635.1 uncultured Kineosporiaceae bacterium | reverse complement strand
CGGACGGCACCACCTCGTTCTGGGTGGACGCCCCCCGGGTCGAGGAGGTGAACCCGATCGGCGCGGGCGACTCCTTCGCCGCGGGGCTCGCGGTCGGGCTGGAGCGCGGCCTGTCGCTGCGCGGGGCGACGGTCCTGGCGGTGGCCACGGGCGCGGCGTCGGTGGCCCACGAACTGGCCGGCGGCGTCGACCTCGACCTGCTGCGCGACCTGCTGCAGCGGCTCCGGGAGGCGACATGAGCCGCCCGGCCCGGCCCACCTTGGCCGATGTCGCCCGGCGTGCGGGAGTGAGCCTGAAGACCGCCTCGCGCGCGGTCAATGGCGAGTACGGGGTCGCCCCGGCCACCGCGCAACGGGTCGCCGAGGCCAGCCGTTCCCTGGGATTCCGGCCCAACCAGCTCGCCCGCTCGCTCGCCGCCGGCGGGCCCAGCGCCGCCGTCGGACTGGTGATCTCGAGCGTCTCCGACCCATTCATCGCCGCCGTCGTCGGCGCGATCGAGATGGTGCTGGCTCCCCGCGATCTTCAGCTGATCACGGCCAGCCACCAGGACGACCCGGACCGGCAGCGTCGCATCGTGCGCACCCTCGTCGAGCGGCGGGTCGCCGCGCTGATCCTCATCCCGGCCCCCGGCCCGGCCGCCTACCTGCAGCCGGAGATCGACCACGGCCTCGTCGTGGCTGCGGTCGACCGTCCGATCGAGGGAGTCGAGGTGGACACCGGGGTGGTGGACAACACGGCCGGCGTCGCCGACGCGATGCATCGCCTGCTCGCCCTCGGCCACCGCCGGATCGCGCTGCTCGGCAACGACGCGCGGCTATGGACCCTGCAACGGCGTTTCGACGGCTACCAGGCAGCCCTCGCCGAGCATGCGATCCCGCTGGATCCCGCCCTGATCGCACTCGACTGCACCACCCCGGCCATTGCCGAGCGGACCATGCTCGACCTGCTCGCCCTGCCCGACCCGCCGACGGCGGTCTTCGCCATCCAGCACATGGCCGGACGGGGCGCGCTACGGGCCTTCGGCCGGGTCGGGGCCAGGCTCGACCTGGCGGTCTTCGACGAGGTGGTCGACACCGACCTGCTCGCCACTCCCCCGGTGGTCGTCGTCGCTTCGGGCCCCGACCGGCTCGGCTCCCTCGGGGCCACGATGGTCATCGAGCGTCTCGACGGTCTGCAGGACCCCCCACGCACCGTCGTCCTGCCGCCGTTCTTCCTGGAGCAGGGCCAGACCTATCAACCGCGGGACATCACCGTGCCCGGGACGGGGACACCCCGATGAGCGGCATCGAACCCGGCAGCGGGCCGACCGGGCTGATCGGGCTCGACGTGGGCACCACCCGGGTCAAGGCGGTGGCCTTCGACCTCGACGGCACCGTGCTGGCCACCGCCGACCTGCCGACGCCGTGGCGCCGTGTCGACGGCACGCCCGGGCACGGCCCTGGAGGCGTCGAGATGGTGCCCGCCGAGCTCGCCGCCTCCATCCGCGCCGTGGTCCGCCGGGCCTGCGCCCCGCTGGCGCGGGCGGCCGGTCTCGGGGCCACCGGCATGGGCGAGTCCGGCGTGCTCACCGTCTCCACCTCCAGCCGGAGCGAGATCGACGCGCTGACGCCGATCCGGGCCTGGCACGATCAGCGCGGCGACGTGCGATCGATCCGGGAGCGGTTCGGCGCCGAGGGCTTCGAGCGCGCCACCGGGATGCCGCTGAACTCCCAGCCATCGCTGCCCAAGATCCTCCGGCTGCGCGCCGAGTACCCGGCCAGCGCGGCGGCCCGGCGGTTCTGGTCGGTCCCGGAGTGGGCCGTGCGGATCCTCGGGGGGGTGCCGGGCAGCGAGCTGTCGCTGGCCAGCCGGACCGGCCTGCTCGACGCGCTCGCCGGGACGGCCTGGTCCGGCGCCGTCGATCTGCTGGGCACCGATCTGCTGGGCGAGCCGCAGCCGGCCGGGACGCCGGTCGGCGTGGCCGCGCCCCTGGACGGCGCCCCGCAGCTGACCGGAGCGGTGCTGGCGGTCGGCGGGCACGACCACCAGTGCGCCGCCCTGGCCGCCGGCGCCGCCCGGCCGGGCACCCTGTTCGACTCCCTCGGCACGGCCGAGGCCCTGGTGCGGTTCGCCGAGGCCGACGGCGTCGGGCCGGAGGCGATCGGCCGGCTCACCGCCGCCGGTCTGACCGTCGGACGCACCGTGATCGCCGGGCGGTTGTGCATCCTGGCCGGACTGCGCACCGGCATGGAGCTCGAGCGCGCCGCGGCCGCGCTCGGGGCCACCGGCCCCGAGCAGCGCGCAGCGCTGGCCGACGACCCGCGTTGGGCCGAGGCGGTCGAACACATCCTGGACGGCGCCACGCCCGCGCTGCGGGCGATCACCGACGCCGTCGGTCCCCACACCGCCGTGCTGGCCACCGGCGGCTGGCTGCACGACCGGGTCGTGCTCGAGGCCAAGGTGCGCCGGCTGCCGGGCCTGCGCCCCACGCCCGCCGCGATCGAGGCCGGGGCCGCCGGGGCCGCCTACCTGGCCGCCGCCGCGGCGGGTCTGATGCCGCGTGCCGACCGGCTCACCGGCCCCCCGTGGCCGAATCTGTTGTCCACCGAACACCCCCAGGGAGAGGTACCCCGATGACCACCCTCGACGCCATCGCCGACGACAGCGGACGCTTCGCCGTCCTGGCCATGGACCAGCGCGCCAGCCTCCGCAGGATGCTCACCGGGGCCGGCAAACCCGCCGAGGACGCCGACCTCACGTCATTCAAGGTGGACGTGATCGGGGCGCTGTCCCCGCTCGCCTCCGGTGTGCTCACCGATGTCGAGTACGGCGTGGACGCCGTCCGCTCCGGGGGCGCCCTCGCCGAGACCGCCGGGCTGCTGATCGCGGCCGAGCCGGCCGAGAAGCAGAAGGTGGGCGGCGAGCACCTGACCGCCCGCGACGTCACCCGTAGCGCCGCCTGGGTCCGCGAGAACACCGGCGACGCGATGAAGTTCCTCGTCTACTGGGACCCGGACCGCCGCGCCGCCGCCGGCGAGCCGGACCTGTCCCAGATCGCGCTCGACGTGGTCGGCGAGATCGTCGCCGACTGCTCGGCCACCGGCATCCCGAGCGTGATCGAGCCGCTGGTCTCCTTCGCACCCGGGCGCGAGGTGAGCCGGGAGCAGAAAGAGGCCGCCGTCGTCCGCTCCGCCACCCGGCTGGCGGCCCACGGCATGGACCTGCTCAAGTTGGAGTGGCCGGGTGGCGCGCGGGCCTGCGAGGAGGTCAGCTCCAACCTCGGCACCGTGCCGTGGGCGCTGCTGTCGGCCGGGGTGGCCTACGAGGAGTTCGTCGAGCGCACCCGGATCGCCCTGGCCGCCGGCGCCAGCGGGTTCATCGCCGGCCGCGCCATCTGGGGCGAGGCCGTGGGACTGGACGGCGAGGCCCGCCGGGCGTGGCTCGCCGACGTCGCCGTCGCCCGGCTGCGCGGCCTGCTCGACGTCCTCGCCGACGCCGGGCGACCGTGGCGGGAGGTGGCCTCATGAGCGATGCCGCCGAGGTCCGGGGCAGCGCGGTCCCGGCGCTCGAGGCCCGCGGTGTGGTCAAGTCCTTCGGCACCGTGCAGGCACTGCGGGGAGTCTCGTTCCGGGCCTTCAGCGGAGAGGTGACCGCCCTCGTCGGCGACAACGGCGCCGGCAAGTCGACCCTGATCAAGGTGCTCTCCGGAGTGCACTCCCCGGACGAGGGACAGCTCCTGGTCGACGGTCGGCCGGTGCACGTTCCCTCGCCCCAGGCCGCCTCGGCGCTCGGGATCGAGACGGTGTACCAGGACCTGGCGCTGGCCCCCGACCTGGACGCCGCCGCGAACGTCTTCCTCGGGCGCGAGCTGCGCCGGTTCCGGGTGCTCCACGACCAGCCCGAGATGCGTCGGCGCACCGCGGCCAGCTTCGCCGAACTGGGGGTCGGCCTGGTGCAGGACCTGCGGGTGCCGGTGGCCTCCTTCTCCGGCGGGCAGCGGCAGTCGGTGGCCATCGCCCGGGCTGCGATGTGGGCCGAACACGTGATCATCATGGACGAGCCCACCGCGGCGCTCGGGGTGATCCAGACCGAGAAGGTGCTGGAGCTGATCCGCACGGTGCGCGAGCGGGGCCTGGCGGTGGTGTTCATCTCCCACAACCTGCCGCAGGTGATCGAGGTGGCCGACCGAATCGAGGTGATGCGCCTCGGGAAGCGGGTCGCCCGGTTCCGTCGCGGCGACGCGGACGTCGACCGGCTGATCGCGGCGATCTCCGGCGCCTATGAGAACGAGAACCACCCCGAGGACGAGGAGGGTCGATCGTGAGCGAGGAGTCGCGGCTGCGGCGGCTGGCCACCACGCCGATCCTGATCACACTGCTGTTCCTGGCCACGCTCATGGTGGTGTTCTCCATCATGGCGCCGGGCAAGTTCGGCACCACCTCGAACCTGACCCTGCTGGCCCAGAACGTCGCCATCCTCACCGTGGCCAGCGTCGGCACCACATTCGTCATCGCCACCGCCGGGATCGACCTGTCCATCCCCAGCGGGATCATCCTGGGCGAGGTGTTCGCCGCCCAGGCGTTGTCGATGATCTCGGCGCCCGACGGCGGGAAGGCCATCGACGTCTCCGCCGACCAGACGAGGGCCGGTTACATCCTGGCCGCCCTGGTGGCCGCCCTGATCGCCGGCCTGCTGATCGGCGCCGTCAACGGCGTCCTGGTGGCCTACATGCGGATCCCGCCGATGCTGGCCACCCTCGGCACCCTGGGCGCCGGGCTCGGCGTGGCGCTGCTGATCCGCAAGGGCGTCAACGTCGCCAGCTACGCCCTCAACCCGGTGGCCAACGGGCACGTCGTCCCCGGGATGACCAACCTGGTGCTGATCGCCCTGCTGGTGGTGATCGTCGGCTACGTCGGACTGCACTACTCCGTGTTCGGCCGGCACACCCTGGCGATCGGCTCCAGCGAGGAGGCGGCCCGGCGGGTGGGTCTGCGGGTGGAACGCCATCTGCTGAAGGTCTACGTCGTGGGTGGTCTGGCCAACGGCTTCGCCGGGTTCCTGTCGCTGGCCTACTTCTCCACCACCTCGGTGGGCGGCCACACCACCGACAACCTGCAGGCGATCACCGCGGTCGCCCTCGGCGGCACCAGTCTGTTCGGCGGCGTGGCGACCATCATCGGCACCCTCATCGGGGTCTGGATCCCGGCGGTGCTGCAGAACGGCTTCATCATCATCGGCGTCAACCCGTACTGGCAGATGGTCGCCGTCGGCGTCGTCCTGGTGCTGGCGGTGTGGGCCGACCAGTTGCGCCGTCGATCCCAGAACCGACGCTAGTCCACACCCACCGGAGGATCTCCGGGAGCGTCTGCACCGAGCAAGTCACAACACCCACAGAAGGAGTCCCCCCAAGTGAAGACCACTCGACTCATCGGAGCGTCGGCGGTCGCGGTCGGCGCCCTCGTGCTTGCCGCCTGCGGCTCGTCGTCCAGCACCGGAACCGCAACGTCCTCGGCGGGCGGTGAGACCTCGGCAGCCGGCGGCGGCGCCGGCGCCGGCAAGGCGATCACCCTGATGGTGGGGGTGAAGGGCGACCCGTTCTACGTCTCGATGCAGTGCGGTGCCCAGGAGGCGGCCTCCGCGGCCGGCGCCAGCCTTGACGTCCAGGGCCCCGACAAGTTCGACGCCACCCTGCAGAACCCGATGCTGGACGCCGTCGCCTCGGCCAAGCCCGACGCCCTGCTGGTGGCACCGAACGACGTCAAGGCCTCGGCCCCCCCGCTCAAGCGGATCCAGGACGCCGGCACCAAGGTCGTGCTCGTGGACACCGTGGTCGACGACACCTCGATCGGGGTCTCCCGGATCGCGACCAACAACGAGCTCGGCGGCGAGAAGGCGGCCGAGGCGATGCAGACCCTCGGCGTGCCCAGCGGCGGGAAGGTGCTGGTGATCTCGACCGACCCGGGTGTCTCCAGCGTCGACGCCCGCGTCACGGGCTTCAAGAAGAAGGCCGAAGAGCTCGGATACACCCTGGTCTCGGACACCCAGTACTCGCACAACCAGGCCTCCACCGCGGCGCAGGTCATCTCGGCGGCCCTGGCCAAGGACGCCGACCTGGCCGGTGTGTTCGCGACCAACCTGTTCACCGCCCAGGGCGTGGCCACGGGCGTGAAGCAGGCCGGTAAATCCGGCACCGTCAAGGTGGTCGGCTTCGACGCCGGTCCGGACCAGATCAAGCAGCTCGAGGCCGGCGACGTCCAGGCCCTGGTGGCCCAGAAGCCGTACGACATCGGCGTCCAGGGCGTCGAGCAGGCCATCGCGGCCCTCACCGGCGGAAGCGTGACGGCGACGATCGAGACCGAGTCCGTCGTGGTCACCAAGGACAACATGGCCGAGCCGGACGTGGCCAAGTACATCTACAAGTCCAGCTGCTGAGCCACCCCAGACGAGCGCGGCCCTCCCACCCTCCTGGGGGGGCCGCGCTCCCCTGTTCGTCGGCGGTTCCCGGTGGCGCCGCGACTAGGCTGCCTCCCATGGCTGCGCTGGCCACGACCGTCACCGTGCTCGGTGCCGTGGCCCTGTTCGAACCGGTGAACGGGTACCAGGTGCGCCGCGAGCTGCTCAGCTGGGGCCTCGACCAGTGGGCCCAGATCAAGCCGGGCTCGATCTACTCCATGCTGACCACCCTGACCCGCGACGGCTCGGTGGACCGGCACGACGTCGAGGACGACGGCCGCCCGGTCGCCGTGTACACCACCACCGAGGCGGGACGTTCGCGGCTGGGCGACCTGCTCTGCACGGCTCTGACCGTGGTGGATCCGTTGTCGCCGCTGCCGTTTCACGTGGGCCTGATGCTGGCGGGCCTGCTGCCCCGCGAGGACGCCGTGCGGTGCCTGACCACACGACGGCAGAACCTTCGGTCCGCAACCGAGGACTTCGAGGCCACGCTGCGCGCCCTCACCGACGGCGAGCCGGCCCCGCCGCACGTCGCCGGCGTGGTGGCGCTCGGCCGGGAGCTGGTGCGTACCGAAGCCGACTGGCTCGACCACCGACTGCAACAGATCGAGGCCGGCGAGTTCACCTTCGCCGGCGAACCCTCCTCCTGGCAGCCGCCGCCGGAGGACCCCGGTCGGCAGATGGGGGCCGAGCGCGCCCGATACCGGCGGCTGCTGCAGCGTCGACGAGCCTGAACGATAACGGTTGGCACCCGGCAGCGGCCACGTGTTAGCGTCGATATTCAAATTTGAACATCCCTCACGGCTGGACCCTCACGTGGCGTCTGCCGGTACAACTGGACCGTCCTGCCCGTCCCGAAAGGCCAGATCGTGATCACGACCAGAGCACTCAGCCAGACCTTCCACACCCGCCAGGGGCGGAAGAAGGTCGACGTCGAGGCTGTCCGCGGCGTCGACCTGCACGTCGACGAGGGCGAGATCATCTCCTTCCTCGGACCCAACGGGGCCGGCAAGACGACCATGCTGCGGATGCTCACCACGCTGCTGCGCCCGACCGCCGGGACCGCCACGGTGGCGGGGCACGACGTGATCGCCGACCCCGTCGCCGTCCGACGCAGCATCGGCTACGTCTCCCAGTCGGGCTCGACCGGTTCGCTGACCCGTGCCGGCCGGGAGGTGGTCGACCACGGCATGCTCTACGGGATCAGTTCGGCCGCGGCCGAGCGGCGCGGCCGCGAGCTGTTCGACCAGCTCGCCCTCGACGGCCTGTGGGAGCGCCAGCCCAAGAGCATGTCCGGGGGCCAGCGGCGCCGGCTCGACATCGCGATGGGCCTGGTCCACGACCCGCGGCTGATCTTCCTGGACGAACCCACCACGGGTCTGGACCCGCAGGCCAGGGTCAACCTGTGGCAGCACATCAGCGATCTGAGGGATCGGCGCGGCGCCACCGTCTTCCTCACCACGCACTACCTCGAGGAGGCCGACGCGCTCTCCGACCGGGTGATCGTCATCGATCACGGCGAGATCATCGCCGACGACACCCCGGAGGCGCTCAAGCAGCAGGTCTCCGGCGACCTGGTCGACCTCGAACTGCGCGAAGCGGACCAGGCCCCGGTGGCCGCGGGCCGACTCGCCGCCCTGGCGGACGGCAGCGCACCCGCCGTCGAGACCGACGGCCGGCATCTGCGCACCCGGATGCCCCGGGCCGGGGCGGTGGTGCCCGGGCTGCTGCGCGACCTCGACGCCGCAGGAGTGGAGTTGGCGCACATCGAGGTGCGCCGGCCCACCCTGGACGACGTGTTCCTGACCCTGACCGGACGCTCACTGCGAGAGGGGGCCTGAGCCATGGCCCGGTTCCTGCGCGAGTCCTTCATCGTGTTCCGCCGCCAGCTGCGGATCAACCTGCGCAATCCCGCCTGGGTGATCATCGGCTTGACACAGCCGGTGCTCTACCTGCTGCTCTTCGGCCCGCTGCTCGAACCGCTGACGGCCCAGTTCGGCGTCAGGAACGCCTACACCTTCTTCGTGCCCGGCATGCTCGTACAGCTCGGGGTCTTCGGAGCGTTCTTCGCCGGCTTCGGGCTGATCGCCGAATGGCGCGAGGGCGTCGTCGAGGCCGAGCGTGTCACCCCGGCCAGCCGGACGGCGCTACTGGTCGGCCGGTTGGCCCGGGACGTGCTGCAGATCCTGGTCCAGGCGGCGGTGCTTTGCGTGCTGGGGTATGTCCTCGGCATGCGGGCCTCGGTCCCCGGCCTGCTGCTCGGGGTGCTGCTGACGGTGCTCCTGGGCGCGGCCTGCGCCGCGGCGTCCTACGGAGTGGCTCTCACCACCAAGAGCGAGGACGTGATGGCCCCCCTGCTCAACTCGGTGCTGCTGCCGGTGCTGCTGCTGTCCGGCATCCTGCTGCCGATGACGCTGGGCAAGCCCTGGCTGGAGCGCCTCAGCGACGTGATGCCGATCAAGCACGTGGTCACCGGGGTGCGGGCCAGCTTCGCCGGGGACATCGCCTCCTCCAGCGTGTTCTGGGCGGCGGCCTGGTCGGTGCTGCTCACCGCGATCGCGGTGTGGTGGGGAACGAACACCTTCCGCAAGGAGAACGTCTGACCTGCTCGTGATCACAAAGCAGGTCGGGCGAGGGACCAGCGGACGACGAGGCCGACCTCGACGGCCACCGAGCCCGGCTGCACGGCCACCGCGGCGGCCGCCTCGTGCCTCAGGGCCGTCATCGGCATCGACGCCGCCTGCTGCCCGGTCTGCTCCCGGATCGCCTCGACCGGGCCCAGGGTGTGTCCGGCGAGCTCGGCGAGCTGCCGCGCGGTCCGCTCGGCGTCGGCCCAGGCCGCCTGCCGGGCGCGGGTCCGCAGTTCGGCGTCGTCGGCAACCTCGAAGCCGACGTGGTCCAGCCGGACGTCATCCCCGCCGGCCGCCACCACCTCCCCCAGCAGCGGACCCGCCGCCCCCAGGTCGCGCAGGTTCAGCGCGAGCCGGTGCTCGCTGCGGTAGCCGGTGACCCGGGGCCCGTGCTGCTCGCTCCAGGTCTGCTCGGGATGGATCGCCAGCCCGGCGGTCGCCGCATCCTGGCCACCGACCCCCGCGGCGCCGAGCACTCCCCGGATGGTCCCGGTCCCGGCCACCTCGATGCTCACGCCGACAGCGTCCCGACCTCCGGGTGCGCTCCGGAACCGGCGGCGGCGCCCAGGTTGGCGAACACCTCGAGCGTGGCCGTCGACCGGTTCAGGGTGTAGAAGTGCAGCCCCGGGGCGCCGCCGGCGAGCAGGGTGGCGCTGAGGTCGCTGGCCAGCTCGACGCCGACCGCGCGCACCGCGGCCGGGTCGTCGGCCACCGCCTCCAACCGGGAGCGAACGGCGGCCGGAACCGGTGTACCGGACAGCTCGGCGAACCGGGTCACCTGTCGGATGTTGGTGATCGGCATGATTCCGGGGATCACCGGGATGTGGCAGCCGCGGGCGGCCAGCCGATCGAGGAGGACGAAGTAGGCCGCGGGGTCGAAGAAGAACTGGGTGATCGCGAAGGCCGCCCCCGCCTCGGCCTTGGCGGCCAGGACCCCGGCGTCGTGATCGAGATCCGGGCTCTCGGGGTGGCCGTCCGGGAACGCGGCGACGCCGACCTCGAAGGCACTCACCTCGCGGACCAGACGCACCAGGTCCACGGCGTGGTCGAGGCCCTCCGGATGGGGGGCCCAGAGGCCGCCCGGGCCGCCCGGGGGGTCGCCCCGCAGCGCCATCACGGTGTGCACCCCGCCGCCGGCGAAGCCGCCGATCACCTGGCGCAGTTCGGAGCGCGAGGCCCCGACACAGGTCAGGTGGGCCACCGGCGTCAGGGTGGTCTGCTCGGCGATGGCGGCGGTGATGCGGGTCGTGCGGTCGCGGGTCGACCCGCCCGCCCCGTAGGTCACCGAGACGAAGGTGGGGGCCAGCGCCTCCAACCGGCGCACGGCCTCCCAAAGCACGCCCTCGGCGGCCTCGTCCTTGGGGGGGAAGAACTCGAACGAGAACGACCGCTCCCCCGTGGCCAGCCGCTGCGCCAGAGTCGCCATGATTCCAGCCTAGGCCTAGGCTGCCTGACGTGTCGCACGTCCCGCCGCAGGCCACCCCGTTGGACGTGGATGACCTGCGCACCCGGGTCCACAAGGTGCTCGAGGAGTTCCTCGACCGCCAGGTGAGCACCCTGGAGGCGGTCTCGCCCGATTGCTCCCCGATGGCCGAGTACGTCGCCGACCTGCTTCGCGGTGGGAAGCGGCTGCGCCCGGCGTTCTGCTATTGGGGCTGGCGGGGCGCCGGCGGCGCCGACTGCGACGAGGTCGTCCTCGCCGCCTCGGCCATGGAGCTGTTCCAGGCGGCCGCTCTGGTGCACGACGACGTCATGGACGACTCCGACACCCGGCGCTCCATGCCCTCGGTACACCGCCGGTTCGCGGCCCTGCACCGCGCGGCGGGCTGGACCGGCGACGAGCAGCGGTTCGGGGTGGCCGGCGCCGTCCTGGCCGGCGACCTGTGCCTGGTCTGGAGTGACGAGCTGTTCACCGCCAGCGGGCTGCCGGCCCGGGGCGACGCCGGACGGCGAGGCCGGGCGGTCTTCGACCGGATGCGCACCGAGCTCATGAGCGGGCAGTACCTCGACATGCTCGAGCAGGCGGTGGCCGCCCGGCGCGGCTCGGGGGCGGTCGAGCGGGCCCGCGAGGTGATCCGGTACAAGAGCGCCAAGTACACCGTCGAGCAGCCGCTCACCATCGGCGCCGCCCTGGCCGGTGCCGAGGAGGCCACCCTCGCCGGCTACGCCGGCTACGGGCTGCCGCTCGGCGAGGCGTTCCAGCTGCGCGACGACCTGCTCGGGGTCTTCGGCGATCCCGAGCAGACCGGCAAACCCGCCGGGGACGACCTGCGCGAGGGCAAGCGCACCGTCCTGGTGGCCCTCGCCCTCGAGCGGGCCACCCCCGCCGAGGCCGCCCAGCTCCACCGGCTGCTGGGCGACCCGGGGCTGGACGCCGCGGGTGTGGCGACACTGCGCCGGATCCTGACCCGGACCGGGGCCGCCGACGCCGTGGAACGGCTCATCGCCGAACTGGCCTCGACGGCCCGCACCGCCTTGGCCGCCCTGGGCGAGGACCGGCTCGACCCGACGGCCCGCGCCGTCCTCGACGCCCTGGTCGACGCCGCCACCGACCGCGCCCACTGACGCCGTGCGCACGGTCGGCGGCCCGAGCGACCACGTCGTCGTGGTGGGCGCCGGACTGGGCGGTCTGTCGGCCGCGATGCACCTGGCGGGTACCGGGCGCACGGTGACCGTCCTCGAACGCGAGAACGTCCCCGGCGGGCGCGCGGGACGGCTGGTCCTGGACGCCCCGGACGGCGGCGTCTACCGGCTCGACACCGGGCCGACCGTTCTCACGATGCCGCAGCTGATCGAGGACTGCTTCGACGCGGTCGGCGAGTCGATGTCCGCCTGGCTGACGCTGCGCAGGCTCGACCCGGCCTACCGGGCGCGCTTCGCCGACGGCTCCCGGATCGACGTCCGCGCCGAGACGGCGGACACGGCCGCCGAGATCGAGCGGGTGTGCGGCCCAGCGGAGGCGGCCGGATTCGAGCGTTATGTGCGCGCGGTCTCGGCGATGTACCGCTGCGAGATGCGGCACTTCGTCGACCGGGTGCTCGACTCGCCCCTGGACCTGGTGCGCGGCGGCGCGGCACCGGACCTGGCCCGGCTGGTGGCCCTCGGCGGGCTGCGCAGGCTGGCTCCGTTCGTGGGCCGCTTCCTGCGCGACGAGCGCACCCGGCGGTTGTTCTCCTTCCAGTCGCTGTACGCCGGTGTCGCCCCCCAACGGGCGCTGGCGATCTACGCGGTGATCTCGTACATGGATGCCGTGGCGGGGGTCTACACGGTCGACGGCGGGATGCACGCCGTCCCGCAGGCCCTGGCCGAGGCCGGCGCCAAGCACGGAGTGGAGTTCCGCTACGGCACCACCGTGGACCGGATCGAGCTGGACGGCGCTCGGGCGGTCGCCGTCCGCACCGCCGACGGCGAGCGGATCGCCGCCGACGTCGTCGTGCTCAACCCCGACCTGCCGATGGCCTACCGAGACCTGCTCGGGGTGATGCCCCGGCGGATCGGGCGGTTGCGCCACTCCCCCTCGGCCTACCTGCTGCTGGCCGGTTCGCGTGCCGCCCACCCCGACCTGGCCCACCACACCATCGACTTCGGCGCGGCCTGGGAGAGCACGTTCGACGAGCTCGACACCGGCCGGTTGATGTCGGATCCGTCGCTGCTGATCTCCGCCCCGACCCGTTCCGACCCCTCGCTCGCCCCCGCCGGCCGGCACGTCTACTACGTGCTGGCGCCGACCCCGAACCTCGACGCGGGGCGGGCGCCGCTGGACTGGCGGCGGATCGGCCCGCTGTACCGCGAGCATCTGATGCGCACCCTGGCGCGGCGGGGGCTCCCCGGCTTCGCCGGGGGCATCGAGGTCGAGCACACGATCACCCCGGCCGACTGGCACCGGGCGGGTATGGCGGCCGGAACCCCGTTCGCGGCCGCGCACACGCTGACCCAGACCGGCCCGCTGCGGCCACGCAACCTGTGGGGCGAGAACGTGGTGTTCACCGGTTCCGGCACCCAGCCCGGGGTCGGGGTGCCGATGGTGCTGATCTCCGGCCGACTGGCGGCCGAGCGGATCTGCGGCGCGGACCGGGGACACCGCTCGAGAGCCTGGCTCACGTGAGCCGTCGCCGCTGGGGCAGGATGGGCGGATGATGAGCGGACGAGCCCTGGACGCCGCCGGGATCACGGATCCCGAGCTGCGGTCGGCCTTCGACGCCTGTCGTCGGCTGAATCGTGCCCACGGCCGCACCTACTACCTGTCGAGCCTGCTGTTGCCGCCGGCCAAGCGGCCGTTCGTCTGGGCGCTCTACGGCTTCGCGCGCCGGGCGGACGAGTTCGTCGACGCGATGGCCGACCCCGAGTCCCAGGTGCTGCTCGACTGGGGCCGGACCTTCCTGGACTCGTTGAACGGCAACGGAACCGGCCTCGTCCCGGGACAGGCCCGGGTGGACCCGGTGGCCAAGGCCATGGCGCACACCATGAGGCGCTGGGGCATCCCCCGTGCCCACGTCGAGGC
The DNA here is from genome assembly GCA_964469635.1 of uncultured Kineosporiaceae bacterium. GTDB lineage: Bacteria > Actinomycetota > Actinomycetes > Actinomycetales > Kineosporiaceae > JADJPO01. The sequence goes on along the minus strand of CAYYCE010000031.1, from coordinate 225 downwards.
CTTCCTGGAATCCATGCAGATGGACCTGACCGTCACCAGTTATCCCACCTACGCCGACCTGGAGCAGTACATGTACGGCTCGGCGGCCGTGATCGGGCTGCAGATGCTGCCCATCCTCGACCCGATGGCCCCCGAGGCCGGCTCCCGCGCCCGCGCTCTGGGCGAGGCGTTCCAGATGACGAACTTCATCCGCGATGTCGGCGAGGATCTGCACCAGCGGGGTCG
>CAYYCE010000030.1:0-13815 GCA_964469635.1 uncultured Kineosporiaceae bacterium | reverse complement strand
ACGGTCGTCTTCGGCATCGGTCCGGCCGGCACCGGCAAGACCTACCTGGCCATGGCCAAGGCGGTCCAGGCGCTGCAGGCCAAGAAGGTGAACCGGATCATCCTGACCCGGCCCGCGGTCGAGGCGGGGGAGCGGCTCGGGTTCCTGCCGGGCACCCTCACCGAGAAGATCGACCCGTACCTGCGCCCGCTCTACGACGCCCTGCACGACATGGTCGACCCGGAGTCGATCCCGCGGCTGATGGCCGCCGGGACGATCGAGGTGGCGCCGCTGGCCTACATGCGGGGCCGTACCCTGAACGACGCCTTCATCATCCTCGACGAGGCGCAGAACACCTCGCCGGAGCAGATGAAGATGTTCCTGACCCGGCTCGGGTTCGGCGCCAAGATGGTCGTCACCGGCGATGTCACCCAGGTCGACCTGCCCAACGGCACCACCTCGGGGTTGCGGGTGGTCCAGGAGATCCTCGACGGTATCGACGACGTCATCTTCCACACCCTCACCAGCGCCGACGTGGTCCGTCACCGCCTGGTGAGCGAGATCGTCGACGCCTACGGGCGATGGGACCAGGCCCAGGGCGTCGGGGCGGTCCCCAGCAACCGGGCGCAACGCCGGTCCCGCCGATGAGCGCCCGTCCCGTCCCGGACCGCTCCGGCGGCACCGAGGTCGCCCCGTGAGCATTGAGATCAACAACGAGAGCGGTCTGGCGGTCGAGGAGACCGAGATCGTGCTGCTGGCCCGGCACGTCCTGGACGGGCTGAGGGTGCACCCCCAGGCCGAGCTGTCGGTCGTTCTGGTCGACGAGGCCGCCATGAGCGCCCTGCACGAGCAGTGGATGGACGAGCCCGGTCCGACCGACGTGCTGTCCTTCCCGATGGACGAGCTGCGTCCCACCCGCGACGGCGAGGACCCGGTTCAGGGCCTGCTCGGCGACGTGGTGCTGTGTCCGCAGGTCGCCGTCCGGCAGGCCACCGCCGCCGGGCACACCAGCCACGAGGAACTGCTGCTGCTGACCACCCACGGGATCCTGCACCTGCTCGGCTACGACCATGCGGAGCCGGAGGAGGAGACGGAGATGTTCGGGCTGCAGCGCCGCCTGCTGCTGACCTTCCTGTCGACCCGGGGGCGGGGGTGAGCCTGCCGACCGGCCCGTTGCTCGCGCTGGCCGTCGTGCTGTTGCTCGCCGCCGCGCTGCTCGCCGGCACCGAGGCCGCCTGCAGTCGCGTCTCCAGGGGGAGGGCCGAGGAGCTGGTGGACGGCGGGCGCCGCGGCGCCGAGTCGTTGCTGCGGGTGGTCCGCGATCCCGGCCCGACGGTCCTGGTCGCCACCTTCCTGCGGGTGCTCAGCAACATGGGTTTCGGGGCCATCCTGTTGTTGCTGTGCCTGACCTGGATCCCGCGGTGGTGGCAGGCTGCGCTGGTCGCGATCGGGCTGAGTTCGGCGGGGGTGTTCGTCGCCGTGGGCGTCGGACCGCGCACCTACGCGCTGCAGCACGCCGACGGGGTGGGACTGGTCGCCGCCCCGGTGATACTGCGGCTGACCCGGGTGCTGGGCCCGTTCGCCCGGCTGCTGGTGCTGATCGGCAACGCGATCACCCCCGGCCGGGGGTTCCGCGACGGACCGTTCGCCTCGGAGGCCGAGCTGCGGGAACTGGTGGACATGGCCTCCGAGCGCGACCTGATCGAGGCCGACGAACGCAAGATGATCCACTCGGTGTTCGAACTCGGCGACACCCTGACCCGGGAGGTCATGGTGCCGCGCACCGACCTGGTGTCGGTGTCCACGACCACCACCCCTCACAACGCCATGTCGTTGTTCCTGCGCTCGGGCTTCTCCCGGGTCCCGGTGATCGGCGAGGATCCGGACGACGTCCGCGGGGTGCTGTACCTCAAGGACGTGGCCCGGCGGATGCACGAGGACGCCGACGCGCTGCCCCGGCTCATCGTCGCCCAGCTGATGCGGCCCGCCTACTTCGTGCCGGACAGCAAGCCCGCCGGGGTGCTGCTGCGGGAGATGCAGGTCCAGGACGTGCCGCACGTGGCGATCGTGGTCGACGAGTACGGCGGCACCGCCGGCATGGTCACCCTGGAGGACCTGGTCGAGGAGATCGTCGGCGACATCTCCGACGAGTACGACCCGGACGCCCACGACGTCGAGGATCTGGGCAGCGGCCGGTTCCGGGTCAGTGCCCGGCTCAACATCGAGGACATGGGCGACCTGTTCGACCTGGAGTTGACCGACGACGACGTCGACTCCGTGGGCGGGCTGCTCGCCAAGGCGCTCGGCAGGGTGCCGATCGCCCACGCCACCGCGGTCGTCGACGGGTTGCGGCTGACCGCCGAGCGGTTCGAGGGCCGCCGGCACCGGCTCGCTACCGTGATTGTGGAACGTGTCGATCAGAGCACCGTGGAGCGGCCATGAGCTATCACAGCGGGTTCGTCTGTTTCGTGGGCCGGCCCAACGCAGGCAAGTCGACGCTGACCAACGCGCTGGTGGGCGGGAAGGTCGCGATCACTTCGAGCCGACCGCAGACCACCCGGCACACCGTGCGCGGCATCGTGCACCGTCCGGACGGGCAGCTGGTGATCGTCGACACCCCAGGACTGCACCGGCCGCGCACCCTGCTGGGGGAGCGGCTGAACGATCTCGTGCGCACCACTCTGCACGAGGTCGATGTGATCGGGCTCTGCATCCCGGCCGACGAGGCGGTCGGGCAGGGGGACGCCTTCATCGCCCGGGAGCTGGCCGGGCTCGCGACCACTCCGGCGGTGGTGATCGTGACCAAGGTCGACAAGGTTCCGCGCGAGGCGCTGGCGCCCCAGCTGGTGGCCGCCTCGGAGCTGCTCCCGGAGGCCGAGGTGGTGCCCGTCTCCGCGGTGGACGGCTATCAGCTCGACGTGTTGGCCGAGGTGCTGTTCGCCCACCTGCCCGAGGGCGCCCCGATGTACCCGGAGGGGGAGCTGACCGACGAACCCGAGCGAGTGATGATCGCCGAGTTGGTGCGCGAGGCCGCTCTGGAGGGGGTCCGTGACGAGCTGCCGCACTCGCTGGCGGTCGTGGTCGAGGACATGGAGTCCCGCCCGGGCCGGCCCGAGGACGACCCGCTGCTCGACGTCCGGGCCTTCCTGTACGTCGAGCGGGACAGCCAGAAGCCCATCGTGATCGGTCGCGGCGGGTCGCGGCTGCGCGATGTCGGCGCCCGCTCCCGACGCGAGATCGAGGCGCTGCTCGGCCAGCGGGTACACCTGGACCTGCGGGTCAAGGTGGCCAAGGACTGGCAGCGCGACCCGAAGCAGTTGCACCGGCTGGGGTTCTAGATCCGTTCGATCGGGACGCAGTTCCCGGTGGCGAAGCCGCCGTCGGCGTCGGGGACCAGGGCGTGCTTGGAGTTCGCGATCCGGGCGCACACCTTGGGGGCGTTGCCGATGGCCTTCTGGTAGTCCGAGCTGGACGCCTTGCGGATCGAGGGGTTCTGGTCCTCGACATACCACGCGCCACGGTTGGTGGCCTGGGTCCCCATCACCTCCGCCGGCGGTTCGGTGCCGTCGCCGCCGTAGATGTGCAGGTGGAAGCCGCCGGACACGTTCGGGGTGGACCCGGCGAACTCCGCCTCGTACTCGATGGTGAGGGTGGTGCCGTCGAACGTGGCCCTGGTCAGGCACACCCAGCGGGTGTTCGCCTTGATCTGGTCGGTGCACTGCTCGTCCGGAGGCAGCGCGGACGGCGAGGGGCCGCCGGCGGCCGAGGCGATCGCCGAGGCGGACGCCCCGGGTGAGGCGCTGGGCGTACCGCCCGCCTCGTTCCCGGATCCGTTGGAGCCCAGCGTCTGCCAGGCGAGGTAGCCGCCCGCGGCGATGACGGCGACGACCAGGGCGACCAGCGCCGGCGTCTGCCAGGAACTGCTCCGGGCGGGCGGGTCGGCCAGGGCGCGGCCGGTGGCGAGCGGGAAGTCGTCCGGGTGGTAGCGCGGCACGTACTCCGTCCGCGGCGCCGCGGCGGCGGCGGCATCGCCGGTCGCCGGCATCGCCACCTGGGGGATGTGCACCGGAGGAACGTCTGCCGTGGGGGCGTGCGGCGCCGGGCCACCGCCGGCGGGCAGCGGCGCCCCGGGGTGGGTCGCGTGCATCCCGGTGTACGTCGTGTCGGTGGTCGTGGTGGGTTCCGAGGCGTCGGCCACGTCGACCGGGGCCCCGCTGGCCACCCACGCGGCGCCCAGGGCGATGGCGTGCTTGGGGTGGGCGTCGACGGCCACCGGGCGTCCGAGCTCGGAGCCGACCATCTGGGCGACCACCGGCATCCGCGAGGACCCGCCGACCAACAGCACGGAGTGCAGGTCGTCGGCGGTGACCCCCGCCGAGCGCAGTGCCCGGCGCAGCGCGGCGATGCTGTCGTGCAGTGCCGGCCGCACCATGGACTCGAGCTCGGCCCGGGTCAGCCTCACCTCGGTGACCAGATTGGGCAGGATCACCGGCACCGTGGCGTCGGTGTCGGCCGAGAGCGCCTCCTTGGCCTGGGTGCACTCGTCCCGCAACCGGGCGACGGCGGAGATCGCCCCGGGGTCGTCCTCGTCGAGTTCGGCCAGAGCTCCGCCGATGGCGGCGCTGACGTGGGCGAAGACCGCGGCGTCGAAGTCGATGCCGCCGAGGCGCTCGATCCCCTCGGGCCGGCCGAGCAACTCGAACCCGGTGGCCGTCTTGCGCAGCACCGCGGCGTCGAAGGTGCCGCCGCCGAGGTCGTAGACCGCGACCACCGCCCCGGTGGCCAGCCGCTGCTGGTGGGCGTAGAAGACGGCGGCCGCCTCGGGCTCGGTGATCAGTGTGACCGGCGGGTCGAGATCGGCGATGCGCACGGCCTGGCGCAACAGGTCGGTCTTGTAGGGGCCCCAGTTCGCAGGGTGGCAGACGCAGATCGCCGTGGGCTGGCCGCCCTCGCGGGCGACCACCGCGTCGACCATCGAGCGCAGCATCCGGCCGGAGAGCGCCTCCGCCGAGTACGGGGTGCCGCCGAGCAGGATCGGGGTGGTGTCCCCGATGCGGCGCTTGAACTCTCGGGCGAGCCGATGAGGTTCGCTCAGGCCCCGGCGGTTGGCCGCCTCGCCGGTGACGATGGTCTCGTCCTCGCGCAGCAGCACGACCGACGGGATCGCGGCGCCGCGGCTGCCGAGCGAGGCGACCTCGGCGTGGCCGTCGCGCCAGGTCGCGGCCGCGCTGAAGGTGGTGCCTAGGTCGATGCCAAGTGCGTACATCGCGGTGCTCCCCGGTCCGTGCTGGTCGGTGGTGACGTCGACATGGAGTCGTGACGTTGCATGGATGCTAGGGCGGACCGTGCCGCCCGGCCCAGCACCTGCGGCGTCTCGGGGGGACGGCAGGGGGATGTCCCCCAATCCCCCGGGACCGGCCGGTTCCTACACTGGCGGCATGGATTCGACTGCCGGCGCGGGATCGGTGCGTCCGCTGCGGTCCGTGCTCGACGACCTCGTCGGCGCGGGCGGCGGCGTCGCCGACCCCTGGCAGGTGCTGCAGGCGGCCGGCCACGAGGATCTCCCGCCCGAGCTGGTGGCCGAGGCCGTGGTGAGCTACGCGGCGGCGGCACCGCCGGCCGTGGCGGAGCACCTCGCACCCTTCGTGACGGCGTGGAGTGCCGCGGCGTTCGACGGTGACGGCCTGGCGGTGGGGGCCGACGCCGCCCTCGGCCTTGAACTGCTCGCCACCGCGCCGGCGGCCGACGACCCGGACCTGCTCGACGTCGCGGCCGCGCTCGATCACCCCGGGCTCGCCGAGGTTCTCGACGAGGAGCCCGGCTCGGACGACGGGGCCGACGTGGACGACGTGGACGACGGAGCCGACGTGGACGACGGGGCCGACGTGGACGACGGGGCCGACGGAGCCGACGTGGACGATGTGGACGATGTGGACTTCGGTGCGGGTGAGGACCACGGCCCGGTGGTCGATCGTGTCGACGCCGACACGCACGACGTCGCGTTGCATGACGCGTTGCATGACGCGTTGCACGACGCGGGGCGTGACGCGGTGCCCGACGTCACCGATCTCGACCCGGTATGGGGCGACGTCGAGGGGCCGGACCTCGACCTGGACCTCGACCCGGCGGCCGACCTGGACGACGACGGTGACCTCGACGACGGTGACTTCGACGACGGTGACTTCGACGACGGTGACCTCGGCTGAGGTCCGTCTGCCCGGTCGTGGCCCCCGGTGACGAGGCGGCAGCTCAGCGGGCACGGTCGATCTCGGCCAGGATCCCCTCGCACGACCGGACGGCGACCCGCGCCGCCACGGCGAGGTGGTGGTCCGTCAACGGGTTCTCCGCGCGCCGCTGCCAGTCGGCCAGTGCCCGAACGGCCGCGGCACGGCGCTCGGTGGTCCCGGCGTCCTCGGCCAGGCCGAGCCTGAGATGGGTGTGCGCCCCCCCGCCGCCGACGATCGCCTCGAGCCGGGCCAGTACCTCGGGCTTGCCACGAACCCATCCGGCCCGCATCGAGGAGAGCACACGCAGCTCGTTGAACGGGTGGGCGGAGCTGAGGATCTCCTCGACGCGCGCGACCAGCGGATCCCCACCCCGGCGGGGAGCGTTGCGCAGCAGCGCGTCCAGCCCCAGCAGCGCCGATCGGCTCTTGAGCACCTCGCGCCGCTCGATGAACAGCGAGCGCAGCATCCCCTGCAGGTCGTCGATGCCGCTTCGCTCGGACAGTTCCCGGGCCAGTTCGGTGGCGGTCTCGGTGACGCCGCGGCGCAGCAGGGTGGTGGCCAGCCGGATCCCGAACAGCCCGAACCGGTCCAGCAGTTCCCGCCGCTCGATCGAGGTGAGCCCGAGCTCCGGCATCGCCTCGACCAGGTGATCCACCGACAACAGCAGACCCTCCACCTCGCGGGGAGCGAGCTCGGAGATCCGCCGTAGCCGGCCGACCTCCTCCTCGGTGAGGGTCGCGGCCGTCTCGGCGAGCAGGCCGGCCACCGGCACCACGGTCTGCACCAGCCGGCGCACCGTCGGCTCGGCGGACAGCCGGGTGGCGATCCGCCGGGCCGAGGCCATCGCGTCCGGCCGTCCGGCACCGATCTCGTCGGCCCGTGACAGCACCCCGATGGCGTTGATCGGGTTGGGCGGCGCGGCGTCGGCATCGTGGAAGGCGGTGAGGAACTCGAGGTCCGTGGCGTGGAGGTGCTTCATCAGGTAGAGCACGGCGTCCGCGGGGGCCTCGTCCTCGTCGGCGGGGGCGAGCCAGGTCTGCGCCCGGGTCGCCAACTGTTCCGAGAGCGACCCGAGGCCCGGGGTGTCGATCAGTGTGGCCCGCCGCAACGCCTGTGAGGGCCAGGTGACCACGAGCTGGTCCACCTGCTCGGGCGTCAGCCCGCCCAGGTCGATCTCGAGGGCGCCCGCATCCCGGGAGAACCGGGCTTGGCGCGGCGTGCCGTCCCGCGGGTGGATCATGACCGAATAGGTGTGCCCATCGGTGAACCAGGTGAGGATCCTGGTGCACTCGCCCGCGTCCGTGGGGGCCAACTGCTCCCCGACCAGGGCGTTGAGCAGGGTCGACTTGCCCGACTTGACGCGGCCCGCGATGGCCACCCGCAACGGGGCGTCGAGCCGTTCCGCGGCCTCCGCCAGGGCGCGCTCGTGGGCGCTGCCCCGGTAGACCTCCCGGGCCTGGGCAAGCACCTCGCGGGTGCGGTCTGCGAGCGTCACCGCGCCACCGCCTCGGCGCGTTCCCGGAGCTTGCGCAGCCGCCCGAGTTCGGCGTCCAGGTCGCGCATCCGAGTCTCGCGTTCGGCCTGGGACTTGCGTGCGGTGTCCGTGGCGGCCTTCAGCGCCTCGGTGGTCGAGCGTTGCAGTTCCTCCGCCCGGGCGCTGTAGTGGTCGCGCAGCTGCCGCTGGATCCGCCGCAGGGTGTCCCGGGAGTCCTTGCCGGTGACGAAGCCGACCTCGTCGCAGTAGCGCCGTACCGAGTTCCTGGCCTGGCCGCGGCGCTGGGTCAACTGGCGCTTCTTCTCCTCGCGCAGACCGCGGTGTCCCATGATCAGGCCGATGCCGATCCCGATGGGTCCCAGGGCCACCCCGGCCATCCCGCCGAGGGCGGTGAACATCAGGGTGCCGCCGTAGCTGCTGCGCAGCGCGATCATGGTCTGTTTGCCCACGCTCATCTTCCCGAACTCCACCTCCTTGCCGCCGCCGACGGGGTGGGACAGCAGATGCTCGGGGTGGTAGACCGCGAACCGGTCCAGTACCGGCCCGGAGGCCTGCCGGAAGTGCTCGGCCACCTGTTCGCTGAGCTCGGAGGCACGGTCACGGAGATCGGTGTAGTTGGCCACCAGTTCGTGGGAGGTGCGGGCCCGGAGCCACGCCTCGAGCTGTGACCACGACTCGGCCGGGTCGGCGCTCTCGATCATCTCGTCGGCCTCCTGGACGATGGCCCTGATGCGCGCGCGCAGATCGTGGTCGATGTCGGATCCGAGGTCGGCGACGCCGTCGTTGAGGGTCTGGTTCCAGCGGGCGGCGGCGTGCTTGAGCGCCTCGACCCGGCTCTTGACCGCTTCCAGCTCCTCCACGACCCTGCGGGCGGTCGCCGGGTCGGCCAGGGCGGTGCGTTCGGCCTCGAACTGCGACTCCAACTGGCGGCACACGTCGACCACCTCGCCGACGGCCCGGACGGCCAGCTGCCGGGCGGCGCCGCCACCCACCTGGTTGCGGACGAAGTCGACCAGGGCGGGGAAGCCGGAGGCGCGGTTCAGCTCGGCGTCGTTGGCCTTGGCCGCGCGGGCGCGCAGCGTGGACGAGACGGGCAGGACGCCCAGCGAGGCCTCGTGCAGGTCGCGCCCCTTCAGGTGCGCCTCGTCGAGATCGCGGATCGTCCGCCACGCGGGATACAGGTCCTTCTTGGTCAGCACGACCACGACCACCTCGCACAGCCGCCGCGCCTGCTGCAGGAAGTCGAGCTCGGAGCGGGTCAGTTCCTGCGAGGCGTCGGTGACGAACAGGACGGCGTCCGCCATGGAGATCTGGGCCAGGCTCGCCGCCGCGACGGGGGAGCCCAGCCCGCCGACCCCAGGGGTGTCGACGAGGACCAGACCGCCGGCCAGCAGCGCGCGGGGGAGACGTACCTCGACCGCCAGTACCCGCTGACCGCCCGAGCCGGCCGGGCCGTTGGGACCCCCCGGCAGGGCGGGTTCGACGGTGTAGCGGCGCAAGTCCTGGACAGGGACCGGTTCGCGGCCGGGCGGGTCGCCGTCCAGGAGGAGTTCGGCTGCGGGCTTCTCGCCGTGCCGGACGTGGGTGGGCACCGCGGTCGCGACGTCGTCGTCGACCGGGCAGACCGCCGTTCCCAGTAGCGCGTTGACCAGCGAGCTCTTGCCCTGCTTGAACTCGCCGGCGATCACCAGGGTGATGTTCGGGTCGCCCAGGGGCGCCTTGGCCGCCTCGAGCCGGGCGAGCAGGTCCGGTCGCTGGTAGGCCCGGCACGCGGCCAGCGCGAGATCGATCACGCCGAGCGCAGCGGCGACCGCGCCGGCACTCTCCTCGCCCATCCCGGTCCCTTCCTCGCTGGGTTCTCACCGGCCGCAGCGACCGGGCCGGGAGCATCTCGCTCTCGACCCGGTCGCCGTCCCCTCCTGATCGTTGCCGTCGATTCCCGTCCTCGCCCTCGGCCCGGATCCCTGTCAGGTGAGGTCCTCGAGCACCTCGGCGCCGGTGTCGCCGCCGTCGTCGTGGCCGGCGTCGTCGCCGCCGCCGTGGTCGTCGAACTCCGCGACCCGCTCGAAGTCCGCGCCCCGGTGGAAGCCCGGGTCCACCGACTCGCCGTTGGCCGGCGGGTCCACCACGACCTGGTCGCGGCTGAGGTCGATCACGGCGTCCTGGTCGAGGTCGCCCTCACCCTGCTCGTTGCCGACGTTGGAGTTCAGCAGCGTCGAGTCGGTGATGGTGTTGTCCTGGTCGGTGACATCGCCGTCGCCGAACCCGAACTGCGCGTCGTCGCCGGAGTTCTGAACCTGGGTCACCGGGCCCGAGTTGCCGACCGCGGCGTTGTCCACGTCGCCGTCGGCGATGATCCCGCTGTTGGTGCCGGTGTTGATCGGGCCGTCGTTCTGGCCGCCCACCTGTACCGCGCCGTCGCCGGTGTTGGCCTGCCCGACGTTGTCGCCGTCGATGACCTGCGCCTGGTCGCCGGTCGCCGCGTTGACGTCGTTGTCCTCGCCGGAGGTGGCCACCGAGCCGTCACCGATCGCGTTGGCGTTGTCGACGTCCAGGTCGAGGTCGACGTCGCCGTGGATCTCGCCGCTCAGGTCCACGTCGACCGAGTTGTCCACGGAGTTGTCGACCGAGTTGTCGGTGATCGTCTGCGTGATGCTGTGGTCGTCCTCGTAGGTCACGTAGGTGACCGTCTGCAACTGCTGGACGACATGCTCCACCGAGTGGCTGGCGGGAGCCGGCCCGCTGGGTGCCGGGGTGTACCCACCGGAGGATCCGCTCGACCCGCTGTAGGAGCCGGACGAGCCGCCGCTGGAGTAGCCCTGCCAGGCGCTGCGCGCCCCCTCGGGCACGCCTCCGGCGCTGCACACCTCACCGGCGAGCTGGTAGGCGTCCACTCCGGTCAGGTCCTGGTCGGTGATCCCCTGGGCCGTGACGACTCCCATCGGGTCCGCCGCGAACTGCGCCGCGACGTCGCGGTTGCCCATGATGTCCCCGATCAGGACCTTGATGATGTCCACAACGTTCACCATGACTGTCTCCTCGCATCTGGCCGGCCCCGTTGGCCTGCTGTTGAATTCATCGTGCTGCGTCTCCAACCCCCGGGGCATCGGGGGTGTCCCCCTGGTCCCGAGGGGCCATTGGGGGGTCCAGATACACGGGGCTCGGTTCGCGCGGGTCGAATCTGTGGCGAAGGAACACGCCGGAGGCAGCCACTCTCCACCCTTGCGATGGTGGCAGTCCACGCTTGCGCGCAATCGGTGGCCGGACCGTGGCCGGCCGGCGGCGGATCAGCCGAGCAGGTCACGCAGCGCAGCGAGGAACTCCGCCCGCGTGGTGGTGCCCAGCTTGGTGCGGATGCGGGCCACGTGGTGTTCGACCGTCTTGGGCGACAGGTAGAGCTGGGCGCCGATCTCGCGGTGGGTCCGACCCTCGAGCACCAGCCGGGAGACCTCGACCTCACGTTCGGACAGCCCCGCGGCCGCGGCCGGCGGGGCGCCGTCCGGGGCCGACCCGGGGCGTTCGGCCCGCGGCGGCTCGGAGGCGGACAGCTCCCGCGCCCGCTCCAGCAGGCGCCGGGTGACCGCGGCGTCCGCCGCGGTGATGGCTGCCTGCCCCGCGAGCCGCGACCCCTCCCACGGCAGCTCCGCGGCGGCGAGGGCCTCGACGCCGTCGCCGATCCGGTCGACGTCCACCGCTCCCGAGGAGGCGGCCTGAGTCACGGCGGCCCAGCTGCCCGCGGCCCGGCGCAGCGCGTCCAGCCGGTGGCCGCCGGCCGCGATCCGCGCCAGGTCGTCCGCGGCCCTGCGGACGGCCTCGGCGTCGTCCGAGGCCACCCCCATCTGCAGCCGGATCCACTCCAGGCAGGCTTGCCAGGCGGCGGGTCGCCCGAGACCGGACAGCCGGCGGTCCAACAGGTCCAGCACCGGGGCGATCCGGTGGGGGTGCCGCAGTCGCGCAGCCGCCACGGCCAGTTCCTCGACCACCTCGACGTGCAGCAGGTCGACGGCGCGCCGGGCGAGGACCGGCTCGACCGAGGTCCAGGCCTGCCGCAGCCGGGCGATGTCGCCGGAGCGGCGCGCGAGTCCGGCTGCCAGGGCGGCCAGCAGCAGCCGGTCACGGCCGGACAGGTCCACCCCGTCGAGTCGACGCACCTCGGCGCGGGCCGTGTCGTAGCGGCCGGCGCGCATCCGGACCCAGCCCAGCAGCAGGCGATGGCGATCACCGGCCACCGGTCCACCGATCCCCGAGGTCAGGGCGCCGGTGAGCAGATGCTCGGCGGTGGCGGTGTCGCCGGCACAGACCGCCACCAGCGCGCCGAGGGCGTGGGGGGTGTCCGGCAGCACCGCGGGCGGCGGATCGGCCTCGGCCGTCTCGGCGGCGTCGATGAACCGCGGAACCGCCTCGAGCGGGTCGGTGGCGGCCAGCGCTGCCTCCGCGAGCCGGCGCAGGGCGGCCGGCGCCGGTCCCGGTTCGGAGCCGGGGTCGGGGTCGGGGTCGGGGTCGGGAGATTGTGGCCGGCGCCCCGTGGCCACGAGGGCCGGGACGGCGAGCAGTCGGTCCAGGGCGTCCGAACTCCCGGCCAGGAGGTCGGCGCACCGATCCGTGCGGCCCTGGTGCGCGGCGACCGCGGCCTCGACGCGCTGCAACCGGATGCGTTCGGGGACAGGGGAATCCGACCCGGGCACGACGTCCGCGGTCACGCCGAGCAGGGCGGCCGCCTCGGCGCGGATCGCTCGGACCGGGACGCCGGGGCGCTCCGGTCCGAGCCCACCCGCGTCGTCGGCGTCGTCGAGCCAGCCGAGAGCCTCCGAGGGGGCGGTGAGCCGGATCTTCTCGGCGGCGGCGACGAAGACGGCGGCGGCCGCGGGTCCGCGGGCCCGTGCGGCCCGCAGCAGCGGCGCGGCGAGCAGCGGGTCGGCCCCGCCGGCGACGAGGGCGGCGGCCAGGCGCTCGCGAACGGCCCGTCGCCCGGCCGGTCCCGCGATGTGGTCGACGGCCTCGGCGACCGCGGGGATCAGGTGCTCGGTCCCCGGGGCCAGCAGCCCCTCGTCGGCCAGGATCCGCAGCGCGGCGGGAAGCTCGCCGCGGGGCAGCCTCGCGGCCTCGGCCAGCACGTCGTCGGGCACCGCGACGCCGACGGCGAGGAGTCGTACCAGCTCGGCGGGGCCGGGAGGCAGCAGAGCCACGCGTCGCTCCACCCGGGCCGCCAGGGGCGGGACGGCGGGAGCGGGGGGCGCGAGGGCGATCAGCGCGGCCAGGGCCGGTAGCCCGGCGGTGGCCGCCAGCACCCGCTCGACGTCCTCGACGGCCGGCGGGCGTCCGGTCAAGGTGGCCATCAGGGCCATCAGTCCGGCGGCGTCGAGCGGATGGAGATCCTCGGTGTCCCCGCCGCGGTGCGCCAGCGCGTCGTCCAGCTCCGCCAGCGCGGCGGTCCCGATCGCGGGCCGCCGGCTGACCAGCAGGTCGAGCCCGCTCCTGACGGCGGATGTGAGCACCCGCAGGGCGGCGTCGTCGAGTCGGTGCACGTCGTCGGCGACCACCAAGCGGCCCACCGCCGCGGCCTGCCCCAGCCGGGCCGCCAGGGTCTCGGCGTCGGCGACCGGCGCGGTGATCCACTCGACGGCGCGGTCCGGATCCGTCCCGGCGAGGCGAGCGAGCCGATGGGTGCGGCCCGACCCGTCCACCCCGACGACGACGCGCACCCCAGTCGCTTTCGGCTCGGGTTGCGCATCCGGCGAGGGCACGCCGCGATCCTAGGCGGGTCGCCGAGCACGCGCGCGCCCCGGGCCGCGGACTAGAGCCTCTCGACCACGGCCACGAGCAGCGCCTCGCGCAGCGGGATCGGGCAGGCGGCGAGCAGGGCCTGGATGGGCGCCATCCGTGCCGGCAGCCCCAGGCCACCCCCGCTGCCGTCACCGGACAGGCCGGCAGCGCTCAGCACGCCGGCGATCGCCTGCTCGTCCAGCGAGTACGGGTCCAGGCCCGCCAGCATCGCCGCCAGCGCCGGGTCCACCGTGACCGGCCCGGCCTCGGTGGCGGCCGCCCCCGACGACCCCAGCACCGCGAGCAGGGCAACCAGCAGCGCCGCCGGCGCGGCACAGAGGCGCAGGGGCA
>CAYYCE010000029.1:0-13887 GCA_964469635.1 uncultured Kineosporiaceae bacterium | reverse complement strand
TCGCCGAGGCCCACGAGGTGGTCGTCGAGTGGCCGCACCGCTATCTCGCGGCCGAGGCGGAGGCGGGGCGGATCGACGCGCGCACCGTGCTGGCCGTGCTCACCCACGACCCCAAGTTCGACGTCCCGCTGCTGCGGGTGGCGCTGCGGCTGCCGGCGGTCGCCTACATCGGCGCGATGGGGTCACGGCGCACGCACGACGACCGGCTGACGCGGTTGCGCGAGGCCGGCCTGACCGAGGCGGAGCTGGCGCGGCTGTCCTCACCGATCGGCCTGGACCTGGGCGCGCGCACGCCGGAGGAGACCGCGGTGAGCATCGCCGCCGAGGTGATCGCGATGCGCTGGGGCGGGGACGGCGGCCGCCTGGGCGAGCGCGAGGGGCCGATCCACCACTCCGCGCCGCGCTAGAGCGGCCACCCGGGTCGGCCGGGCGTCAGGGGAACGGGGCGTCAGAGATAGACGTCGAGGCTCGGCGTCTGGGCCTGGTCGGAGGTCTGGGCATCGGCGGCCGCGTCCTTGTCCGCGGCGGTCCGCTGCACCGCCTCCATCTGGGGCCGTGCCGCGACCATGAGCGCCATCAGGTCGGGGTTGGCGGCCGGCGCCCGGGCGGTCTGCGGGATCTGCGGGACCGGTTGCGAGAGCCCTATGCCGTTGATGCTCATTCGGGTGTCATCGGTCGTTCGGGCCCGTCGCACGATCGGCCGAACGGGTGATCGGTCGCCCTCAGTGGACCACGACGGCGATCGAGACCGCCGCGCAACCCAGGGCCACCAGGGCCAGGACCACGATGAACCCGACCAGCCGTCGCTGCTCGGGGGAGAAGGTCATCCGCTCGAACCGCGGCTCGACCTCGGCCGGCGGTTCCTCGCCGGGTCGCTGCGGGTGGATCCCCATCGCTCGACCCCCTCTCGCGGTCGTCGTCCCGGTGGGCGCCGCGTCGCCGTCCGGCGACCACCCCGAGGACCGCCATTCTTCCCCGCTATACACCGTCGGCGTGGCCCGGGGCGGCCGTCGGGGCGTCGAATGTGGATACCCCCCTTGTGTTCCTGGCCACACTGGCCTTGGATCGGGGGACGTAGGTCGCATCGCCGAGTGCGAGGTCGGCCATTCGCACCGCACAAGGGCGTGGAGGGCGCATGGGCACCAAGAGAATCACCGTCTCCGTCGACGGGGTCGCGTACACCGATGAGGTCGAACCTCGCACTCTGCTGGTTCACTACCTGCGCGAGCAGTTGGGCAAGACCGGAACGGTCGTCGGATGCGACACCAGCAACTGCGGTGCCTGCACGGTGCACCTGAACGGTCGCAGCGTGAAGTCGTGCTCCGTCCTCGCCGTCCAGGCGGACGGCGGCACGGTCACCACCATCGAAGGTCTGTCGAACGGCAACGGTCTGCACCCCGTGCAGCAGGCCTTCCACGACTGTCACGCGCTGCAGTGCGGTTACTGCACCCCCGGCATGATCATGCAGGCGGTCGACCTGCTCGAGCACAACCCCGACCCCAGCGAGGCCGAGATCCGCGAGGGCATCGAGGGCAACCTCTGCCGCTGCACGGGCTACCAGAACATCGTGCGGGCCATCGAACAGGCCGCCGGCACCGTCGGAGGTGGACGATGACCGCCGTCGAGGAGGGCCCCGTCCGGGAGTTCGGCCGCGCCCGCAAGCGCAAGGAGGACGCCCGGCTCATCACGGGCCGCACCCGCTGGACCGACAACATCACCCTGCCGGGCATGCTGCACCTGGCCATGGTCCGCAGCCCGGTCGCCCACGGCCGGATCACCTCGATCGACACCAGTGGGGCGGTGTCCTCGCCGAACGTGGTGCGGGTGTGGACCGGCCCCGAACTCGCCGGTTCCGAGGCCGGGCTGCCGTGCGCCTGGCCGATCACCCCGGACCAGAAGGCCCCCACCCACCCCGCGGTGGCCCAGGACCGGGTGGCCTTCGCCGGGGAGGTGGTCGCGGTCATCGCGGCCCGCAGCGCCGTGGCCGCCCGGGACGCCGCCGAGCACGTCATCATCGACTACGAGGACCTGCCGGCGGTCGTGGATCTCGAGACCGCCGCCCAGGACGGCGATCTGGCCCACCCCGACCTCGGAACCAACATCAGCGCGACCTGGACCCTCGACTCGGCGCAGGGCGGCACCGGAGAGGACATCGACGCCGTCATCGAGGCGGCCCGCAACGACCCGAACGGCGTGGTGATCGAGCGCACCTACCAGCAGCAGCGGTTGATCCCGTCGTTCATGGAACCCCGTTCCGTGGTCGTCGACCCGACCGGTGAGCAGTTCACGGTCTGGTCGGCCACCCAGGTGCCGCACTTCGTCCGGGTGTTCATGGCCCTGGTCACAGGGACGCCGGAGCAGAAGATCCGGGTCGTGGCGCCGGACGTCGGCGGCGGTTTCGGCGGCAAGTTGCAGTTCACCCCGGAGGAATGCATCACCTTCCTGGTCGCCCGCGAGCTGCGCAAGCCGGTGAAATACACCGAGACCCGCAGCGAGTCGCTGCAGTCCGGTCACCACGGCCGCCGCCAGGCGCAGCGCCTCACGCTGGCCGGCACCAAGGACGGCACGATGACCGGCCTCAAGGTCGACCTGCTCACCGACATGGGGGCCTACCTGGGTCTGGTCACCTCCGGGGTGCCGGTACTCGGCGCCTGGATGTTCAACTCCATCTACAGGTTCCGGGGCTACCGGTTCACCACGACGAACGTGTTCACGAACACGACGTGGACCGACGCCTACCGCGGGGCGGGCCGGCCCGAGGCGACGTACGCGATCGAGCGTCTGGTCGACACCTTCGCGGCGGAGGTGGGCATGGACCCGCTCGCCGTCCGCGAGAAGAACTGGATCCCCCACGAGGAGTTCCCGTTCACCACGGTGGCCGGCATGACCTACGACTCCGGAAACTACGAGGCGGCCACGGCACGGGCGAAGGAGCTGTTCGACTACGACGGCCTGCGCGCCGAGCAGGAGAGGCGGCGCGACTCCAAGGACCCGACACAGCTGGGCATCGGCGTCTCGACCTTCACCGAGATGTGCGGCCTAGCGCCGTCCAGGGTGCTCGGGGCGCTGTCCTACGTCGGCGGCGGCTGGGAGAGCGCCACGGTTCGGATGCTGCCCACCGGCAAGGTCGAGGTGGTCACCGGCACCAGCGCCCACGGTCAGGGTCACGAGACGGCGTGGAGCCAGATCGCGGCCGATCGGCTGGGCGTGGCCTTCGAGGACATCGAGGTGCTGCACGGGGACACCGCGGTCTCCGTGCGGGGCCTGGACACCTATGGGTCGCGCTCGTTGCCGGTCGGCGGCATCGCCGTGGCCATGGCCGCGGACAAGGTGGTCGAGAAGGCGAAGGTCATCGCCGCGCACCAGTTGGAGGCCGATGTCGCCGACATCGACTTCGCCGACGGGCAGTTCACGGTGCGCGGAACGGACAAGGGCATGGCGATCGGCGCCGTGGCCTTCGCCGCGTTCGACGCCCACAACCTGCCCGACGACATGGAGCCGGGCATCGACTGCGAAGCCACCTTCGACCCGGTCGACTTCTCCTTCCCGCACGGCACCCACCTGTGCGCCGTGGAGGTGGACACCGAGACCGGTCGGGCGAGCATCCGCAAGTACGTCTGCGTCGACGACATCGGGCGGGTGCTCAACCCGCTGATCGTCGAGGGACAGGTGCACGGTGGCCTGGCGCAGGGCATCTCGCAGGCGTTGTACGAGGACGCCCGGCACGACGAGTACGGCACCCTGACCACCGGGACGTTCGTGGACTACACCATCCCGTCGGCCATGGACCTGCCCTCGTTCACCACCGACCGCACCGAGTCGCCCTCGACGACGAACATGTTGGGGGTCAAGGGGGTCGGCGAGGCCGGAACCATCGCGTCCACGCCCGCGGTGCTCAACGCCGTGGTCGACGCGCTGCGCCCGTTCGGGGTCGACCACATCGACATGCCCGCCACACCGATGAAACTGTGGCGGGCCATCCAGTCCGGTCACAGGTCCGGTGGGCACAACGGAGGTGTCGCGTGATCCCGGCTGCGTTCGACTACGAGGCCCCGACGAGCGTCGAGGACGCCGTCGCCCTGCTCGCCGGGGCCGGCGACCGCGAGGTCAAGGTGCTGGCCGGTGGCCAGAGCTTCATGCCCGTGCTGCGGATGCGGTTGGCCTCACCTGACCTGGTCGTCGACCTGGGCCGGATCGAGTCCTTGCGCGGAGTGCGCGACGACGGCGACGCGATCGTCATCGGCGCCATGACCACGCACGACCAGGTGGTGCACGACCCGCTCATCCGCGAGCACGCGCAGCTGCTGTCCAAGGCGGCGGCCACGGTCGCCGACCCGCAGGTACGGCACCGCGGGACGTTCGGCGGCTCGCTGGCGCACGGCGACCCGGCGGGGGACATGGGGGCGGCGGCGCTCGCGCTGGACTCCTCCATGGTGATCGCCGGGCCGGGCGGACGGCGCACGGTCCCGGCGGTGGAGTTCTTCAGGGACCTGTTCACCACCGAGGTGGGTCCCGGCGAACTGTTGGCCGAGATCCGGGTACCCAAGCACACCGGGTGGGGTGCGCACTACGAGAAGCTCACCCACACCGCGCAGGCCTGGTCGATCGTGGCCGTCGCCGCCGCCGTCAAGATGGCCGACGGCAAGGTCGAGCAGGCGAAGGTGGCGCTGACCAACATGGGTCTGGTGCCGCTGCGGGCGGCCGCGGTGGAGCAGGCGCTGGTGGGCCACCCGCTGAACCACGGCATCGTGCAGGAGGCGTCGCAGCGGGCCACCGAGGGCACCTCTCCGATGGCCGACGCCAACGCCGACGAGGAGTACCGCAACCACCTCGCGCAGGTGCTGACCCGCCGGGCGGTGCTGGCCGCCGGCGGCTGACCACTCATCCGGCACCGGCTGGGCCCAACCCGATGACCCAACCGGCCACCCCAACCGGCCACCCCAACCAGGATGGGCACAACGTCACGCCGCACCCGCCAGACGGGCACAGCGTGACGTTGTGCCCATTGGGCTGGTGGGCACGGTGTGACGTTGTGCTCGCTGGACGGGCACAGCGTGACGTTGTGCCCGGGAGGTGAGGGGACGGGAGGGCGGCATGGGTCAGGAGCGCAGCGGCTCCGGCAGCGGATCCTGGTGGACGACGGTCAGGCCGGACACCGCGCGGGTGAGGACGACGTAGAGCCGGCGCAGCCCGGTGCGCTCGTCGGGTTCTGCGGCCGCGATCGCCGCTGGTTCGAGGACCACCACGTGGTCGTACTCCAGACCCTTCGCGGTGGTGGCCGGGACCACGCTCACCCGCGGCAGCGGGGCGTCGCCATCGCCCAGCGCGGCATCGAGCAGCACCTCGCCCGGGGCGTCGACCAACGCGTCGTCGGCGCTGCCGCCGCCCGCCAGGACGGTGTGCTCGACGCCTGCGGCTGCGAGCGCCCTGGCGACGTGCCCCGTCCAGGCGTCGGGCACGATGACGCCGAGCGAGCCCTCGTGCGCCAGGGCCGTCCGGACGGCGTCCACCAGCGCGGACCACAGCCCGTCGGCCGAGGTCACCGGGCGCAGGTGCAACGAACCCGGGTCGTCCCGGACCGAGGTGGGGGCCGACAGATCGGGGGCGATCGCCGGCAGCAGCCGCGCCGCGAACTGGATCACCGCTGCGGGGACCCGGAATCCGCGGTCGAGCACCTCCAGCACCGCGGTCGGATGGCCGAGATGGGACAGCGAGGCCGCCCAGGAATCGGTCGCCCACGGTGTCGTTCCCTGGGCGATGTCGCCGAGCACCGTCATCGAGCCGGTGGAGCACCGTCGGCCCACGGCGCGCAGCTGCATCGCCGACAGGTCCTGCGCCTCGTCGAGCACCACGTGACCCAGGCTCGCCGTCCGGTGCAACAGGTCGGCGAGCTCATCGAGCAGGACGGCGTCCGCTGCCGACCAGCGGGCCGAGCCGGCGCTGCGGGGCGGCTCGGGCCAGCGCAACAGCTCCTGCTCCTGCGCGTCGAGGACGCCGTCGGCGCACGCGTCCAGGAGGTCGGCGTCCGACAGCAGCCGGAACAGCACCGCGGTCGGTTGCACCGCGGGCCAGACCTCGTCGACGTAGCGGCGCACCTCGCGGCTGCGGGCCACGGCGTCCTGCACCCGGTCGTCGGGGGACTCCCCGGCCTCCTCCATCAGCACCAGCAGGGCGTGCGCGAGGCGCTGGGAGAGCATGCCGCGGGCGGCACTGTAGCGAACCCCCCGGGCCCGCAGCTCCGCGACGATCTCGGCCGTGCGGTAGGCGGGCAGTCGCCACCGGCGCACCCCGCGCGGCAGCACCAGGGCCTCGACCGGCGTGGCCACGTGCGACCACACGGCGCGGCGCAGCACGGTGGCCATCCGCTCCTCACCCTTGAGCACGGCCCGGGGCGTCGGGTCCGTTCCGCGGATCCGGACGGCGCGGGACCGGGACCCGCCCGCGCCCGGTCCGGGGGCCGGAGCGCATACCAGCGCGGCGACGGTGGTGTGTCGGACCTGTATCTCACCCAGGCTGGGCAGCACCGCCGCCACGTGTTCGAGGAACGCCGCGTTCGGCCCGATGACGAGCACGCCTGAGCGGGAGAGCCGGTCGCGGTGGGCGTAGAGCAGCCAGGCCGCCCGGTGCAGTCCGACCGCCGTCTTGCCGGTCCCGGGCGCCCCCTGGACGCAGACCGACGTGATCACGTCCGCCCGGACGATCTCGTCCTGTTCGGGCTGGATGGTGGCCACGATGTCGCGCATGGGTCCCACCCGGGGACGCTCGATCTCGCGGGCCAGGATTCGACTGCGCACCGGCAGGTCGCCGTCCTCGGCGAGGTACTCGTCCTCGTAGGCGGTCAGGTTCCCGGCCTCGACGCCGAACCTGCGGCGGCGCCGCACCCCCATCGGTTCGGTGCGGCTGGCCCGATAGAACGCGCGGGACACCTCGGCCCGCCAGTCGATCACCACCGGGTCGCCCTCGGCGTCGGCCACGTGACGACGCCCGATGTACCAGCACTCGCCGTCGACGTGGTCGGTGCGGCCGAAGAACAGCGAGGCGGTGGGATCGTCGACCAGTGCGGCGGCGCGGTGGTGGAGGGTCGCGGCCAGGAACTCCGAGGAGACCCGGTCGCCTGCGTGGGCCGACAGTCTCAGGGTGCGTTCCCGCATCCGCGCAAGATCGGCCCTGGCGGCGGACAGGTAGCGGCGCTCGGCGTCGAGGGCGGAATCCGCCGGGTCGGCGATGACGGCAGACACGACCCACGAGCTTACGTCACGCCGGCCGCCCCCCCGACGTGTCCGCCGGGCGCGCCACGGGGGAGCGCGAGGGCACCGGCGAGGCCCGCCGACCACCTCCGCCGACCACCTCCGCCGACCTCTCGGGACGGCGGAGGCGAACGGCCGCGCCGCGGGCGGAGGTCCTCAGCGGGCGAACATGGCGGCCGTGGCCGACTCGACCTCCGCGTACTGTCGCCCGGCGACGGCCAGGGCTCGCTGGATCTCCTCGAGGCTGGTCCTCACCCGCTCCTGGGTCGCCTGCCAGTCGGTGATCACGCCCTGGAACGACGCCGCGGCCTGACCCCGCCAGCTGCCGTTCAGGTCGAGCAGGTGGCGCATCATGCGGTCCACCTCCTCGCTGATCGACTGGGCCGACGACTGGACGGCGCCGCTCGCGGCCACCACCTGGGTGCTGTCGACCTCGTAGCGCATGCTGGTCCTCCTTCGATCCGGGGTGCTCGAGACGAGCGGGGTGGAACAGCAGCGTGGCACCCGCCCACGACCAGCCCCTCGAGTTGTCCACAGCCGCCCCGGATCCGGTGGCCGTCCACAGCCTCGCCCTCGCCGCGCCGTCGTCGTGGCGACCCCGTCCCGGCGGCCGTCCCGGCGGCCGTCCCGGCTCAGTCGGGCATCGCGTCCAGAACGGCCATCACGTCCTGCGCCCCGGTGGCCGGGTTGACGAACGCCAGCCGCAGCACCGTCCGACCGTCCAGAACCGTCGGCAGGCACAGGATCCTGCCCGCCAGCGCCTCCCGATGGGACCATTCCGGGTAGCGGTCGGCCTCCCAGCCGATGCGCTCGAACAGCAGCACCGTCAGGTCCGGTTCACGCAGCAGCCGTAGGTGCGGCGCCCGCCGGATCGCCTCGGCCACGGCGCGGGCCGTGGCGAGCGTCCGCTCCACCGCCTCGACGTACCGGTCGGTGCCGTGGGTGGCCAGGCTGAACCAGAACGGCAGCCCCCGGGAGCGTCGGGACAGGTGGATCGCGAGATCGGCGGGGTTGGGCGCCTCGCGGTCGATCGTGTCCAGGTAGTGGGCGGTCTGGGTGTGCGCGGCCCGGCCGTCGGCGCCGTCCCGGTACAGCAACGCGCAGCAGTCGTAGGGTGCGAACAGCCACTTGTGCGGATCCACGATCATGCTGTGGGCGCGTTCGATCCCGGTGAAACGCTTCCGGACCGACGGGGCGACGAGCCCCGCGCCGCCGTAGGCGCCGTCCACGTGCAGCCAGATGCCCCGCTCGGTGCAGACGTCGGCCAGCGAGGCCAGATCGTCGACGATCCCCTCGTTGGTCGACCCGGCCGAGGCCACGACCGCGAACACCGAGTCGGCGTCCTCGAGCCCGGTCATCACCGCGGTCAGACCGGCCCCGGTGAAACGGCCCGCCGGATCTGTCGGCGCCACGATCAGGTTCACGTCCATCACCTCGGTCGCCTGACGGATCGAGGAGTGGGCGCTCGCGGCGCAGATCAGGGTCCAGCCGCCGGCCGGGCGCACCCCGCCACCGCGTCGCCGGGCGGCCTGGCGGGCGGCGTGCAGGGCCGACAGGTTGCCCATGGTGCCGCCCGCCACGAAGACCCCTGCGGCGCTCGGCGGCCAGTCCAGCAACGAGATCAGCCAGTTCAGCGCCTCGTTCTCGGCGAAGACGGCGCCCGCGCCGGCCTCCCAGATGGTGCCGAGGATGTTGGCGGCGCTGGTCGCGGCGTCGAAGGCGACCGCGGCCCGGGTGGGCGCCGAGGGGATGTAGGCCAGGTTGAGTGGGTCGTCCTGGGCGCGGGTTGCGGGTGCGAGGATCTCGGTGAAGATCGCGAGCGCGGCGTGCCCGCCGATCCCCCCGGGGGTGATGGTCGGACCGGCCGCCCGGGCCAGTTCCGAGGCCGGCCGGGCGGTGGTCTTCGGATCGCCCTGGTGGACGGCGCGGTTGCTGGCCCAGTCGAGGACCTCGCGGGCGACCGACGTCTCGTCACCCCAGATCGAGCCGGTCGGAGTCGAGTCGGTCGGAGTCGAGCCGGTCGGAGTCGAGCCGGTCGGAACGGACGTGGACGAGATGGGCGCGGACATGCCTCCAGGGTCGGCCGTATCCCACTGATGCTCAACAGCTGGATTCCCGGGCGAGCTGAACGAGCACTCAAGCGCCGCGCGATCGGGTGGCGTGTGTCACCCTGACCGGATGCGACGGCTCGATCGCACCGATGCCGAGGTCCCGCGGGCGCCGCAGTCGACGCCGCGGACCGCGCCGCTGCTCGACGGGCGAGCGAGGTGACGATCCTGATCGACCCACCGCTGTGGCCGGCCCACGGCCGCCGGTGGTCGCACCTGGTCAGCGACGTCTCCTTCGAGGAGTTGCACGCCTTCGCCGGCGCCCTCGGCGTCCCCGAACGCGGATTCGAGGGCGACCACTACGACGTCCCCGAGGAGCGCTACCCGGTCGCCGTCCGGGCCGGCGCGGTGCCGGTGTCCAGCCGGGAGTTGCTCGACCGGTTGCGCGCGGCCGGGCTGCGTCGCCGCAAGCGCCGCGGCGAGCGGGTGCTGGCCGGCCGGACCGAACCGGACGGCGTGCGCCGGGACGCCGTCCTCTCGGCCCTGCCACCGGCGGTGCCGCCGCGGTCCTGGATCCTGGCCTGGCACCGCCCGGGGCGGTTGTACGCGGTCCGCCGCCCGGGTCGGATCGCCCTGCCCCGCCGGGGCTCGGCACCGCCGGACGGCGTCCAGTTGGGCTACCTGCGCTGGGTCGAACCGACCGCCGGCGCCACCCTGGCGATCGAGGTGCTCTGGCGCCGTCCCGCCCCGGATGAGACCCCCGACGAGGCGCTCGGCGCGACTGGTGACGGGGCGCCCGCCCCCGGCGGCGGACGATGGCTGCGGATCGCCGAGGTGGTCGCCGGCACCGATCCCGTGCTGGCGGCCCTGCTGTCTCACCTGGAGCGCCGCGCGCCGACCTGATCTGCGTCACCATGTCGGTCATGAAGCCGTCCTGGCCCCCGTCGCGGCGGACGACCCGGCGTCTGGTCGCCGCCGCCACGGCGCTGGTGTCGGCCGTGGCCGCCGGCCTCGCCGGGATCGCCTGGCACTTCTCCACCGTGGCCCTGGAGATCGGCCACGCGGTCGTCCTCGACGCCGTGGCCACCCCGATCGGCACCGGGGCCGTCCGGGTGTCACGGGTCTGGGGCGCCGCGCTGCCTGGTACCTACGGTCTGGCCTGGGAGGGCGGCTACGGCACCGTCGGCCCCGTCCAGTCGGAGACCGCCGACGACGTGGTGCGCCGGTTCACCCCGGTCGTCGGCGTCCTGCCGCAGGCGCTACCGGCCCGGATCGACTCGTTCGCCTTCACCGGTGACCCGAGAACCGCTCGCGGACTGGACTTCTCGCAGGTGTCGATTCACGGTCCGATCGGTGACCTGGGGGCCTGGTACGTGCCGGCCACGCCGGGCGGCGCCGACGACCGGGGCCGCACCTGGGTGATCTTCGTGCACGGCCGTGGCGCCGACCGGCGTGAGGCGCTGCGCTACCTGCCCACGTGGCACGCCGCGGGCCTGCCCACCCTGGTGGTCAGCTATCGCAACGACCTCGGCGCCCCCGCCTCCCCGGACGGCGAGAACCACTTCGGCGACAGCGAGTGGAGCGACGTCGACGCCGCCGTCGGCTACGCCCTGAGCGCCGGCGCCGACGACGTCGTGCTCGCCGGCTGGTCGATGGGCGGGGCGTTGTCGTTGCAGGTCGCCGACCGTTCCGAGCACCGGGCGAGGATCCGCGGCCTGATCCTCGACTCCCCGGTGGTGGACTGGCGGGACGTCTTCGTCTACCGGGGGCACCTGTCCTCGCTGCCGTCGCCGCTGACCCGGGCGGCGATCTGGATGGTGGAGCGCCGGGCCGACGTGGACCTCGACCGGTTCGACTGGGTGCGCCGCAGCGCGGATCTCACCCTGCCGATCCTGCTGTTCGCCTCCGACGACGACACCTACGTCCCCGACGGCCCCTCGAAGCGGTTGGCGGCCGCCCGGCCCGACCTGGTCACGCTGGTGAAGACCCCTGGGGCCGATCACGTGCGGGGCTGGAACGTGGATCCCGCCGGCTACGAGCGGGCGATGGCGGAGTGGCTGGCCGCCCGCGACCTCGGGTCGCGGGCGGCGGTCGGGGCCTCACCCGCCGCCGGTTGATCCGCTCAGCAGGGCCAGTTCCGCCCGCAGGTTCGCCCGGGCGGCGCGTTCCCACCGCCGCCGTCCGGCCTCGGTGCGGAACAGGGCCGGACGATCCAGCAGACCCGCGAGCACCGAACTGCGGCCCGCGGCGAAGGCGGAGTCGTCGACGTGGGCGTATTCGGCCCGGACGGCCTCGGCGTACCGGGCGTACCGCTCGCTGTCCGCGGCGAGGATCGCGAGGTCCGCGTCGACCAACAGCGCGCCGTCGCCGTCGCCGTTGGCCACGACGTGATCGAGGGTCAGCAGGACCAGCCGGACCACCTCGGCCGTGATCGCCTCGCCGATCCCCAGCTCGGTCAGCGTCGAGGCGGCCAGGGCGGCGGAGGCCCGCTCGTCCTCGCCCGGCCGGCCCCGGTAGACCGCGTCGTGGAACCAGGCGGCGAGTCGGACGGCGGTCGGCGGGCGGCCCGGGGCGGCGAGCTCGTCGAGACCGTCGAGGACGGCCCGCAGATGGCCGAGGTCGTGGTGGTTTCGGTGCGGTTCGCGCCACCGGCGCAGCAACCGCTCACCGTGGTCGGCGATGATCCCGCGGGGCAGCGTCGACCCGGCCGTGGCCACGACGTCGAGCCAGGCGAGGTGAAGATCGTCGGTCATCGACGTTCCAGGGCGGCGCGGGTCAGCAGGGCGTTCTGGGCGATCACGGTCAGCCAGGCGTCGGTGCGTTCGGCGTGCTCCAGATCGCGCCAGTGGTCGAACAGCCCGGCGGCGTCGCCGAGGGGGCGGCGGCCGACCCACTGATGGATCTCCAGGGTGATGGACAGGTCGCGGCAGGCCCGGGTGGCGGTCGCCACGATGGCGTTCAACCCGGTCGGCCCGTACAACGGGGGCAACGCGCGCCGACCCCGGTGGCTGACCGGGATCGGCCAACTCGTGAGGAAGCCGAAATGGTCGGCCAGACCGTCCGCGAGTGGGTGCCCGTCGTGCAGGTGGACGTGGACCGGGATCCCGAGCCCACCCACGACCTCGAGGAGGTTCAGCAGGTCGGGCAGGGCCGCGGTGACCGCGGCCTCGACGTCGGGCACCAGGTCGGGAAGCCGGTCGTCGCTGCCGGTGAGCGCGATCAGGTCGAGGTCGAGATCGGGGCGCCGGGCGGCGAAGCGGCGGCGTGCCTGGCGGATCCCGACGTGTCCGGTGTCCACGCATACGCCCAGCCGCCGGGTGCCGGCCAGGTACCGGCTCAGGGCTGCGAACTGCGTCATGGTGACTCCGGCCGCGTACTCCACGAACAGCCGTGCCGACCCGACGTCCACCAGGACGTCGTCCAGCTCGCGGGCCGCGGCGCGCACCTCCCGCGGCCGCTCCGGCATCCGTGAGCGGTCGTGGACGACGAAACCGGCGACCCGCTCGCCGGCGCCGCGGACGATCCCGGCCACGCGGGCGCGGTGGTCGGCGTGCAGCAGATCGAGGTCCCGTGGCAGGTGGACCATCGGCGGTCGGCCGCCCTCGGGCAGGTAGTCCAGTTGTCGCCGCAGGTCGTCGGCCGAACCGGCATAGAGCTCGGCGGACAGTCCGGCCTGCTCGAAGCGCAGCCGGGCCAGCCGCAGCAGCGCATCGTCCCCGGACAGCCGCTGCTGGAACAGGCCGTGCAGCGGCACGTCGCCGGTGCCGGAGCCGTTCTCGTTCACCGGATCACGGTATCTGTGGATCGGCCGGATCGGGTGGGGTCGCGGCCGACGGCGGCGGCAGGGCGACGATGTGCACCGACTCGTGGGTGGCCCGCAACCGTCGCGGCTGGTTGCGCTTGACGCGGTCGGAGACCACCGCGAACAGATCGTCGTCGAGCCAGGTCACCCCCTCGACGGTGCCGTACATCGTCCGGCCGAGGCGGTCCCTGGGGAAGAGGTAGACCGTTCCGGGCCCGTTGACCCGCCAGTCGGAGGCGGAGAGCCGCCCGACCCACAGCGCCGAGGACCTCTGCGAGGTCACGGCGAGCCGGTCGCCGCGCACCGCGATCGCGCTGTAGTCGGCGAACGGCAGGGTGGCCGGCAGCCTGATGGTGGCCACGGGTTCCCAGGTCTGCGCCCCCTCGACGAGGACCTCGATCCGCCCGCCCCCGGGGCGCCGGCCGGATGCCCCACCCAGGCCCCAGTTGCCCTCGTACAGTCCGAGCAGGTGCAGGCGGCCGTTCCGGTGCACGCACCCGAGCCCCTCGAGTCCCTTGTTGGGCCGGGCGACCGGCACGTCGACCCAGCGGGCCCGGACGGGGCGCAGGTCGGGGTCCAGCTCGTGGATCATGGGGCGGAAGCCGCCGTCGGGGTGCGGGAGCGACTCGACGAGGGCGAAGCACCGGTCGTCGGCGGCGGTGATGTCCTCGAACCCCTCGGTGCCGCCGATCGGCACCGGGACCAGGTCGGTTCCGGGATCCGCCGGCCGCAGCGACGGGTCGATCCGGGCGATGTCCTCCACCGGCATGTCTTCCAGGATGGTGAGCTC
>CAYYCE010000028.1:5868-13969 GCA_964469635.1 uncultured Kineosporiaceae bacterium | reverse complement strand
GTTCAACCAGCCGATCCAGTCGGGCCACTGGGGCATCCTGACGACGGTGGCGGCGAACTCGGACACGGCGGTCGCCGGTGAGATCCGGTACAGCAGCGCGACGATGATGCCGGTGATCAACAGCAGCGTGCCCGGTGAGGAGAGCCACTGGAAGTTGTACACGGTGGCGCCGGAGACCTTGCCGCTGGCGGAGAGGATGTGTCCGTCCAGGCCGGGCCACTTGATCTTCGTGTCGGTTCCGCCGAGGAAGTCCACCAGCGGCTGCCACTTCTTGGCCGCGGCGAAGACCACGATCACCAGCAGGTAGGGCGCCAGCGCCATCCACATCCGGCCACCGGTGGGGTTCCCGGTCGGTTGCTGGGTCCGCTGCAGCGTGGTGGTCCCGCCGCCCCTCGCGGAGGAGACGGTGGCCAGTTCTGCGAGGTGCTCCGAGCGCAGGCTCTCCAGCGCCTCCTCGGTGCCGGACGGCTGCCAGAACTGCAGGAAGAGGATGCCGGCGACCAGGCCGACCAGGGCCGCGACGATGTCGGTCAACTCGACCGAGAAGTAGTTCGAGGAGAGGAACTGTGCCACCCCGAACGACAGACCGATCACCAGGGCGACCGGCCACGTCTGCCGCAACCCGCGGCGGCCGTCGACGATGAGCACCAGCAGCATCGGCACGACGAAGGCGAGCAGCGGGGTCTGCCGACCGACGGTGGCGCCGATGTCGTGGTAGTCGATGCCGGTCAGCGTCCCGGCGGTGATCACCGGGATGGCCACCGCGCCGAACGCGACCGGCGCGGTGTTCGCGAGCAGGCAGACGGCCGCGGCGCGGATGGCGGAGAAGCCCATCGCCATCAGCATCACTGCCGTGATGGCGACCGGGGCGCCGAAGCCGGCCAGGGCCTCGAGCAGGGCGCCGAAGCAGAACGCCACGATGATCGCCTGGACCCGAGGGTCATTCGAGACCAGGCCGAAGGCTGCTCGCAGGTCCTCGAATCGATCGCTCACGACGGTCAACTGGTAGAGCCAGACCGCGCAGATGACGATCCACATGATCGGGAAGAACCCGACGACGGCCCCCTGGGTCGCCGATAGCAGGGCGAGGTTCACGGGCATCCCGAAGGCGGCGATGCCGACCACCAGGGCGACCACGAGGGCCGAGAGCCCGGCCAGCCAGGCCGGGGTCTTGAACGCCCCGAGCATCACGAAGATCGTGATCAACGGGAGTAGGGCGATCAGGGCGGACAGCACCAGGCTGCCGGCCACAGGAGCCGACTGTTGCTGGAACATCGTTGGTCCTCCAAACAATGGTCTGACCGAAATATGGGCAACCATAGGGAGGTCTCGATTTTCGGACCCAGTGTCTTTGGTCCTACCATTACGGTAGGACCGCGGGCGCCGTGGCGACCGGCGTGACGACGGCGGCACCGGACCAGGAGGGGACGTGGAGCCGATGCGCGAGGATTCCGAGGGCGGGCCGCACGGCCGGTGGCGAGCCATCGCCCGGGCCAAGACCTACGAACTCGTGATCGACCGGATCGAGCAGCAGATCCTCGCAGGCGAACTGCGCACCGGCGACCGGTTGCCCGCCGAGCGGGATCTGGCGACGATGCTCGGCGTCAGCCGGTCCGCGGTGCGCGAGGCCCTGCGGGTGCTGAACGCGCAGGGCGTGCTGAGTTCCACGGTGGGCAACGGGCCGGAATCGGGCACCGTCGTCAGCGGGTCGTCCTCCGAAGCGCTCACCCGACTGCTGCGGCTGCAGGTCGGCCTGGACAACTTCCCGATCGACCAGGTCGTCGAGGCCAGGGTGATGTTCGAGCGGTGGAGCGTCCGGCTGGCAGCGACCGGCGCCACCCCCGAGGATCTCGAACACCTGCGTGCCCTGCTGACCGAGATGGACGACGAGTCGATCGCCAGGAGCAGGTTCAACGACCTGGACACCGCCTTCCACGTCGCCGTCGCCCGGGCCGGCGGCAACCGGCTCGTGGCCGACCTGACCGGCGCCGTCCGCGAGGCGCTGCGCTTCCCCTTGCTCGCCGCCTTCGCCGAGTCGGAGAACTGGGCGAGCCTGGTGGAGGGGCTGCGGGCCGAACACCATGAGGTGTACGAGCGGATCGCCGCGGGCGACGGGACGGGCGCCGCCGAGGTCGTCGAGGAGCACATCCGCAACTTCCTCGGCCGGATGCAGGTCCTGCTGCCGGTGCGCCCACCAGGGCCGGCACCGGCACCCCTCGG
Source organism: uncultured Kineosporiaceae bacterium (assembly GCA_964469635.1). Taxonomy (GTDB): domain Bacteria; phylum Actinomycetota; class Actinomycetes; order Actinomycetales; family Kineosporiaceae; genus JADJPO01. Next base: position 11,749 of record CAYYCE010000028.1, on the reverse strand, counting down.
TCAAGTCCGCCCGGCACCACCCGGGTCGGGTGTCGGTAGCTGAGGTCGTCGACCGCGAGCGGGAAGCGGCCCGCGGGACCAGGGCCGACGTGTCGGTGGTGGACCGGATCGCGTCGACCATGGATCCCCGGGGGCCCCACGGTGCAGGTTCCTGGGCTGCGGGACGCCGGCGAGGAGGGACCCCGCGGGGGCCGATCGGCGTCGACTGACCACCGCCCGGTCGGGGCCGGGGTCAGGTCCGGTCGGAGCGGGCCCGGGCCGCGTACCGCCGCGCCTTGGCGCGGTTGCCGCACACCGCCATCGAGCACCAGCGGCGCCGGCCGCGGGGATCGACGACGATCCAGCCGCAGCCGCCGCCGGGGCAGGCCGCCACCGTGCCCGCGGGGTGCCGCAGCGCGTCCTCGGCGGCCAGCGCCGCGGCGTCCACGGCCAGGGCGGCCCAGACCTCCTCGCAGGCGCCGCCGGGCGGTGTCACCCGCCAGCGTCCCCGGCCGCCGGGGCCGGCCTCGAAGACCGCCCGGGTGCGGGCGCGGGTCGCCAGCCGTCCCACGAGTCGCCAGTCGGCCGCCGTCCCCGACCCGAGCGCGCAGCGGTACAGCGCCTCGCGCAGCCGGTGCGCCGTCCGGGTGGCCGAGCCCCGGCCGGCCCCGGCCGGCGGGCCCCCAGCGGGGCCGACGAGCAGCCCGGCGTCGACGGCCCACACCACCAGCGCGCGATCGTCGACCAGGTACTCCCGGGGGGCGGGCGTCCCCCGGCCCGCCCGCGTGTTGCACAGCTCGAGCCGGAGATCGCCGGCGACCCGGTCGGGGACGGCCACGCCGGCCACCAGGTGGGAGCTCACTCCCCAAGGCTATCCCTGCGCTAACCGGTAACTGCTAGGTTCCCGGTTATGTTGACCCTGCCGTGGGCGCGCCTGCGGCACGCCTGGCGAGCCTGGACGCCGGTGGTTCTCGCGCTCGCCGTCGCCGTCGCGATGCCGGTGATCACCGCCGCGGCATCCTCGGCGGCCTCGGCGTCCGCGCTGCGCGGCCGGCTCGCCGCGCTGCCCGCCGGCGAGCGCAGCGTCACCGTCTCGTACAACGGCGTGCTGGACCGCGCCGGGCTCGGCCGGCTCGACGCCCTGGTGAGCGCCGCGCTGCCCCGGATCGCGGCGCGGGCGCTGCGCCGCGAGATGCTCTACCGCCCGCTCGCCCAGGCCGCCGGCACCACGGCGGGCGGCGAGGCCGGCTCCGGGGAGGCGTTCGTGCTCGCCGGGACCGACGACCTCGCCGGCGCCGTCCGGCTGGTCTCGGGCCGGCTGCCCGCCCCCTGCACCCCGACCCGCTGCGAGGTGCTCGCGCTGGGCGCCGGCACCGCCGCACCGCCGCCGGAGCTGGGCCTGGTCGTCGTGGGACGGGCCGAGCGGGCCGACCCGTTGCTGCTGTCCGGCACCTTCGACCCGGGGCCTGGCGTCCCGGTGCTGCTGGCCGAGGGGATCGAGGCCGTCGCCGGGCTGCCCGCGCTGGAGCTGTTCGGGCGCAGCTACGGCTGGGTCTCGCCGCTGCAGGCCGACCGGGTCCGCGGCCTCGGATCGGCCGCCTGGGTGCTCGCCACCGAGCAGGTGGCGCAGGACCTGCTGCGCGACGGCGACGGGCTGGTCCTCACCGCACCGGTGACCCAGGTGCGCGAGCAGGATCGCCGTGCCCGGCTCTCGGCGCAGCGGCTGGGCCTGCTCGGCGCCTCGCTCGCCGTCCTGCTGCTGGCGGCGGCCGTCGCCGGGGGCGCCTCGGTGCGCTCCGACCACGCGGCGCTCGGCGAGGCGCTGCGGCTGCGCGGCGCCTCCGGTCGCGCCCTGGCCGCCCTGCTGGCCGCCGAGGCCGCGGCCGTCGCCGGGGCCGCCGCGGCACTCGGCCTGCTCGCGGCGGTCCCGGTCGCGGCGGTCCTCGCATCCCGCGCCGGGCTGCCGGTCGCGGCCACCGTCGCCGCGGCGGTGGCCACGTCGTCCTGGCAGCTCCTCGGCGTCCCGGTCGCCGCCGCGGGGCTGCTCGCGCTGACCCTGCGCGGGCGAGCCGCCTGGCCGGCGGTCGGTGCGGCGGCCCTCGCCGCGGCCCTCGCCGCGCTGCTGCTGGCGATCCGCGGCGGGGTGGGGACCGGCGGCGGTTCGGATCCGCTGCTCGTGCTGCTGCCCGCCCTGGTGCTGATCGCCGCCGCCCTGGCCGCCGCTCGGCTCTGGCCGGTCACGGCGCGGCTGGCGGTGCGGGCGATCCCCCGCCGGGCGGTGGCGGCCCGGCTGGGCGTCGGCTCGGTCGCGGGTCGCCCGCTGCGTCCCGCGGCCACCGCCGCCCTGTTCGCGGCCGCGATCGGCGCGGCGACCTTCGCCGCCTCCTACCGGGCCACCCTCGACCGCGGCGCCGCCGACCAGGCGGCCTACGCCGTACCCCTCGAGGTCCGGCTCACCCCCGGCGTCACCAGCCAGCGGCCCCAGGACGCCGTGCCGCCCGAGACCCTCCTGGCCGCGGCCGGGCAGGACCCGGACGCCGTGGTCCCCGTGGTCCGCGGCACCGCGTCGCTGCGGGCCGGCGCCGACGGCGGGGACCCGGTGCAGCTGCTGGGGCTGCCCCCGAGCGCCCTGGCCGCGATCCACCGCTGGGACGCCGTGACCGGCGCCTCCGCCTCGCCCACCGAGCTGGCCGCCCGGATCACCCCGCGGGCCGAGGCCGCCCCGTCGCGGGGCACCGCCCTGCCGGCCGGGTCGTCGCTGCGGATCGCCACCGGCGCCCCGCTCGACCTGGTGGCGACGGCCTTCGTCCGGGCCGCCGACGGCCGGGAGCGCGCGCTGCCGCTGCGGGTGGCCGGCGCCGACGGTGCCGACGGCGCCGGCGCCGCGGCCGGCGCGTCGCTGCGGGCCGCCCTGCCGGTGCTGAACGACGTCGCCGGGCACCCGCTGGCGCTGGACCTCGTGGCGATCACGCTGCGGCAGCCGACCGACTCGGCCGACCGGCGCCAGCACAACCTGGGCGAGGGCGGCAAGGACCGCGCCGCGCCCGCCGGCACCCTGGTGCTGGGCGCCGTCGACGTGGACGGCGCCCCGGTGAGCGAGGCCTGGGCTGGGTGGGCGGCCACCGACGGGCGGACCCGGGCGGCCGCCGCCGACGCGAGCGGTGGCGCTGACGGTGACGGGCTGCGGGTGGACTACGTGCTGGCGCAGGGCCAGGCCATCCTGAGCGGTCGGCCGGCGGGTCCCGGCAGCGGCGGCGTCGCGCTGCCGGTGCTCGCCGACCGCGACACCGCCGCCCGGGCCGGCGGCGGCCGGCTCACGCTCACCCTGGACGGCGCGCCGCTCACGGTGCGGATCGCGGGGGTCCTCGACGGCTTCCCCACCACCGCGGGCGGGTTCGTCGTGGCCGACGGGGAGTCGCTGGCCCGGGTACTCGACCTGCGCAGCCCCCTCGGCGGCCAGCCGGCCGAGGTATGGCTCGGCGCGCCGGTCGGCGCCGTCGACGCCGCGGCCGCGCCGTTCGACCGGCTCACCGTCGCCGACCGGCGGCAGCTGGAGGCGGCGCTGCGCGCGGAGCCGGTGGCCACCTGGTCCTCCCGGGTGCTGCTCGGCGACGGGCTCGCCATGCTGGCGATCGCGGTGCTGGCCGTCGTCCTGCTGGTCGCCGGCGAGCGGCGCGAGGACGCCGCGCGCAGCTACGCCTGGGAGGCCGACGGGCTCGCACCGGCCGAGCTGCGCCGGGCGCTGTGGTGGCGCGCGGTCGCCGTCGCCGGCCCGGCGGCCCCGCTGGGCGTCGCCGTGGGCGCCGGCCTGTCCCTTGCCACCACCCGCCTGGTGGCGGTGACCGCGGCCGCCACGACCCCGGTGCCGCCCCTGGTCCCGGTGCTCGGCTGGGGGCGGGGCATCGCCGCCGTGGCCGTCGCGCTGGCCGCAGCCCTCGGCCTGGCCGCGCTTGTCGCGGCGTGCTCGGCGCGCGGGGAGTACCCGCGGCGGGAGGGGAGCGGCGCGTGACCGGGACCGGATCCACTGCCGGGGCCGCCGGTTCCGTCGGGGCCGGTGCCGCCGACGTTGCCGTCGATGTCCGGGATGCGTTCTGCTTGCACCCCGTCGAGCGCGGGGCGGCCGGCGAGGCGGTGGTGGCGCTGCGCGGGCTGACCCTGAGGGTGGCCGCCGGTGAGCGGCTGGTCGTCCACGGCCCCAACGGGTCCGGCAAGACCACGCTGCTGCGGCTGCTGGCCGGCGCGCAGACCCTCGCCGCCGGCTCCGCGCACGTCGCCGGGGTCGAGGTAGGCCTGGGGTCCACCCCGGCGCAACGGGCCCGGTGGCGGGCCACGGCGCTTGGCTGGGTGGACCAGCACCCCTCGCGGGTACTCCGGCCGGAGTTCGACGTCATGGCGAACGTCGTTCTGCAGCAACGGCTCTCGGGAGTCTCGGCCGACGCAGCCCGGGATCGCGCCGAGCCGTTGCTGGACCGGCTCGGGGTGGCCCACCTGGCGCGTCGTCGGCCGGGCACGCTGTCGGGGGGCGAGGCGCAGCGGGTCGCGGTGTGCGCGGCGCTGGCTCATGGCCCTCGGCTGCTGCTGGCCGACGAACCGACCGGGGAACTCGACGTCGCCACGGCCGAGGGGCTGTACCGGGCCCTGGCCGACGCGGTGGCGGCGGTGGGGGCGGCCATGGTGCTGGTCAGCCACGACCGGCGGGCGGCTGGCGTGGCCGACCGGGTGGTGCGGATCCGGGACGGCCGGCTGTCGGAGACGTGGACCCCGAGCCCCGACGGCGGCCCGGTCGCCGAGCACCTGGTGGTGGACGACCGCGGCTGGGTCCGGCTGCCGGACGCCGTCGGGCACGGCATCGCGGTCGCCGTCCGCACCGCCGCCGACGGGTCGATCACGCTGCGATCCACGGGGTCCGCCGGGCTCACCGCCGAGCCGGCCGAGCCCGCTGTCACCGCCGAGCCGGCGGCACCCGCCGATCCCGGCCGGCGGGAGGGCGGCGCGGTGCTCGCCCGGCTGCGCGGCGTCCACAAGGCCTACGGCGGGCACGACCTGCTGGCCGGGGTCGACCTCGACGTCCCGGCGGGGCGGCTGATCGCCGTCCGCGGTCCCTCGGGGTCGGGCAAGAGCACCCTGGTGCGGGTCCTGCTGGGACTCGAACCCCCCGACGCCGGGACCGTCGAGCTGGACGGCGCCGACCTGGCCGGCCTCGACCGCGATGCCCGGGCCCGGCTGCGCCGGCACCTGCTCGCCCACTGCGGCCAGCAGGTGCACCTGGTGGACACCGCCGACGCGGCCACCAACCTCGACCTGGCGCTGGCCCTGCACGGCCTGGCCGCCGACCCTGCCGAGGTGGCCCGGGCGCTGCAGCGGGTGCACCTGGCCGACCGCCGGCACCGCCCGGCGGGACGGCTGTCCGGCGGTGAGCGCCAGCGCCTGGCGCTGGCCCGGGCGCTGGTGGCGCGCCCCCGCCTGCTGGTGTGCGACGAGCCGACGTCCCGGCTCGACGAGGCCAACGCCCAGCGGGTGGCGGCGGTGCTGGCCGAGCAGGCGAGGCAGGGGTGCGCCGTCGTCGTCGCCAGCCACGACCCGGTGCTGCTCGCGGCGGTCGACGAGGTGCTCGACCTCGGTCGCCCCGCCGGTCTGTCCACCGGTCCGAGTGAGCGCGGGGACGGCCCGGAGTGAGCGCCGGGGACGGACCGGGGTGAGCCTCAGTCCAGGTCGACGACGACCGGCGCGTGGTCGCTGGCGCCCTTGCCCTTGCGCTCCCCGCGGTCGATCAGCGCCCCGGTGACCCGCGCCGCCAGTGCCGGCGAGGCGAGCACGAAGTCGATGCGCATCCCCTCGCGGCGCGGGAACCGCAGCTGGGTGTAGTCCCAGTAGGTGTAGGCCCCAGGCCCCGGGGCGTGCG
>CAYYCE010000028.1:0-5858 GCA_964469635.1 uncultured Kineosporiaceae bacterium | reverse complement strand
TGGGCGTCTTGCTGGGCGTGCTCTTGGGCTTGGCGACGGGCAGCTTGATGGTGAAGGTCGAGCCCTGACCGAGCTCGCTCTCGACGTCGATGAACCCGGCGTCCACGACGGCGTCGAAGGCGCCTCGCTCGGCCGGGCTGACGTGGGTGGACCCGGCGAAGGCGGCCATGTCCCACACGTCCTCGTCCCGGGGGGCCACGTTCCAGTCGCCGACCAGGGCGATCTGCGCCGCCGGATCCTTCTCCAACCACTCCAGGCCGGCATCCCGCAGCCGCCCCAGCCAGGCGATCTTGTAGTCCAGGTGGGGGTCGGTGAGCGTGCGCCCGTTCGGCACGTACAGGCTCCACACCCGCACGCCCGAGCAGGTGGCGGCCAGGGCCCGGGCCTCCGGCGCCGACGGGTCGCCCCAGCCGGGCATCCCGGGGAAGCCGGTCTCGACGTCCTCGATGCCCACCCGTGAGGCGATCGCCACCCCGTTCCACTGGTTGAGACCGTGGTGGACGACCTGGTAACCGGCGGCCTCGAACGGAAGCACCGGGAACTGGGCCGGGCGGCATTTGGTCTCCTGCATGGCCAGGACGTCGACGCCCGCTCGCGGCAGCCAGTCCACCACCCGGTCGACGCGGCTGCGGATCGAGTTCACGTTCCAGGTCGCCAGTCGCACCCGGCCGAGGCTACCCGTCGGGTCATCGGGTACACATGAATCATGGCCGCACTCGTCACCGGCGCCACGGCCGGCATCGGCAACGCCTTCGCCCGGGCCCTGGCGGGCCGCGGTCACGACCTCGTGCTGGTCGCCCGCGACGCGGCCCGGCTCGAAGGGGTCGCCGCCGAGCTGCGCGACCGGCACGGGATCGGGGTCGAGGTGCTCGTCGCCGACCTGAGCGACCGGGAACAGGTCGAACGGGTCGCCGATCGGCTGCGCAGCCCCGAGACGCCGATCGACATCCTGGTCAACAACGCCGGGTTCGGGCTCAGCCGGCCCTTCGTGGACGGCGACCTGGCCGCCGAGGAGGGCATGCTCGCCGTCCTGGTGCGGGCCGTGCTCGTGCTCACCCACGCGGTGGCCCCGGCCATGCGGGCCCGGGGCGCGGGGCAGATCGTCAACGTCTCCTCGGTCGCATCATTCATCACCGGTGGCACCTACTCGGCGGCCAAGGCCTGGGTGACCATTTTCACCCTCTCCCTGGCCAACGAACTGGCCGGGACCGGGGTCCAGGCCACGGTGCTGTGCCCGGGGTTCGTGCGGACCGAGTTCCACGCGCGGATGGGCGCCCGCCGCCCGGTGGCGCCGTCGTGGGCCTATCTGGACGCCGACCGGCTGGTGGCCGACTGCCTGCGCGACCTCGACCGGGGCAGGACGGTCAGCATCCCCAGCCGCCGCTACCGCCTGGCGACCGCGCTGGTGCGGCATCTGCCGCTGGCCTGGAACCGGCGGGTCAGCCGGCGGGCGTTCAGCCGGCGGGCCGGGATGTCGATGCCTGAACGGTGACGGGCAGGTCGGGACGATCCCTGGGCGCCCTCGCCCCGGTGGACCTGGTGCTGGTCGTGGTGGCGGTCGCCGCCCTGGTGGCGAGTGTGCCGGCGCACCGTCCGTCGGCTCTCGAGCCCCTGCTCACCTTGCCCTGGTGGCTGCTGGTCGCTCTCTTCCTGGTCACCGACTGGGTGCCCGTCGTCCTGCGCTGGCGGCACCAGAGCCTGCTGCTGCCGTTCGGTGCGGTGCCCCTGGTCCTCGCGCTCTTCCTGGCGGATCCGATCGAGCTTCTGCTCGGGGTCGCCGTCGCGGGCCTCGCCCCCGGCCTGATCCGGCTGTTGCGGCACCGGGCCCAGGTCGGGCCGCAGGGCCGGCAGGCCCAGGTGGCCGTGGCCGTCTCGGCGGGGCGCAACGTCGCCCAGAGCGCTGTGGCCGTCGTCGCCTTCCACGTCCTGGTCCTGCTCCTCCCGCGGTCACGACCCCTGCTGGGGCTTGCCGTGGTGCTGGCGGTGGGGGTCTCGGCGCTTTTCGCCCACGGCGCGCAGGTCGCGATCGTCCGGCACACCGGCCGCGAGGTCCCGTGGGCCTGGCCGGCCGTCCTGGCCTCGACGGTGGCGCCCACGGTGGTGGCGATTCCGGCGGCGGCCTGTGTGCTGGCCTTCGAGCACGCCGAGGCGGCGCTGCCCCTGGCCGCCACCGGCGCCGGGGCCCTTCTGACCGCCCGGGCGTTCACCGTCCTGGGACGCCGTCAGACGGCCCTCGAACTGCTCTACCGGCTCTCGGATGCCCTGGCTGGGGCCACGGACCCGACGCACGTCGTCCGCTCGGTCCTGGTCGAGGCGCTCAGGCTGTTCCACGCCGGGTATGCCGAGATCGTCCTCGGCGAGCCCGGCGGTCCCCCGCTGGCCTGGACCGCGCGGCGCGGCGAGGGCGTCACCGGACCGGAACCGGGCGACCGCCTCGCCGCGGTCGGTCGGCCGGGCCCCTTCGCCCCCCGAGACCTGAGCGCGGTGCGGGCGGGCGACCGGGAGCTGCTGTACCCGCGCGGCCTGGTCTCGGCGATCGTGGTGCCGATGCAGGGCGGCGAGATCACCGGACACCTGCTGGTCGCCGACCCTGCGGGCATGACGCCCGGTGACGAACACGTCTTCACGGACGCCGACCTACAGCTGCTCGCCATGGTGGCCAACCACGCCGGGGTGGCGCTGAGCAACGCCCGGCTGATCGAGCGGCTGCACGTCGAGGCGCGTCAGGACGAGCTCACCGGGCTGCCCAACCGGGCCGCGTTCCGGGAACTGCTCGAGCAGGCCTGTCGAATCGACCTGAACCGGGCCGGTGCCGGGTTCGCGGTCATGCTGCTGGACTTCGACGGGTTCAAGACGATCAACGACACGCTCGGCCACGCCGCCGGCGACGACGTGCTGCGCACGCTGGGGGCCCGGTTCGCCCAGGCCGTGGACGGGCGGGCCCAGGTCGCCCGGCTCGGCGGCGACGAGTTCGCCGTCCTGGTGCCCGGCTGCACCGAGGAGCGGGACGCGGTGGCCCTGGCGCGGCAGATGCTGACCGCCTTCGACGAGCCGGTGGTGATCGCGGATGCCCGGCTGCATCTGGGCGGCTCCCTCGGGATCGCCCTCGGTCCGCTGCACGCCACCTCCGGCGGTGACCTGATGCGTGCGGCCGACGTCGCCATGTACGCGGCCAAGTCAGGCGCCGGCGGGATCCAGGTCTTCTCCCCGGAGATGCTCGAACTCAACACCCTCGCGCTGACCCTCGGGGGAGACCTGCGGGACGCCCTGGCCCGAGGGGAGATCGGCATCGTCGTCCAGCCCGTGCTGGTCCTGGCCACCGACGACGTGCACTCGGTGGAGGTGCTCGCTCGGTGGCACCACCCCATCCATGGTGAGGTCCCGCCCGAGCTGTTCTTCGCCGCCGCGGAACAGGCGGCCCTGGTGCAGGCGCTGTCGGAGCGGATCCTGGAGCTGGCGCTGACGCAGGCCCGCCGCTGGCTGGAGGCGGGCACCGCCGTCCGGGTGGCGGTGAACGTGGCCCCGCGGTGGCTGTCGACCGAGTCGCTGCCGCCACTCGTCGGCGCGGCCCTCGCGCGCTACGGCGTCCCGGCGGATCTGCTGTGCCTCGAGCTGACCGAGCGCGGGGTGATCGCCGACCCGCAACGGGTCACCCAGACCCTCGAGCGGCTGCGGTCCCTCGGCGTGCACCTGTCGGTGGACGACTTCGGTACCGGGTACTCCTCCCTGACCTACCTGAGCCGACTCCCCGTTGACCAGGTGAAGATCCACAAGTCGTTCGTGCAGGGCATCGTCAGCGGCCGCCGCGACCTGGCGATCGTCCGCTCCCTGGTGGACCTGGGCCGGCATCTCGGACTCGAGGTGGTGGCCGAGGGGGTCACCTCGGAGGCGATGCGGTCGATGCTGGAGGAGATGGGCTGCCCGCTGGGCCAGGGCTACCTGTTCACGGCCCCGTTCGAGGCCGCCGAGCTGGATCTGTTCGTGACCGGTAGGCGGGTCTCGGCGCCGGTGTACGAGATCGGCCCCGGCGGCGCGTGAGCGATGGGCGGCTGAGCCGTGATTCGCCCGCCCCTAGGGTGGGGGCGTGAGCGAGACCGACCAGCACACCGCCGACCGGGGCGAGCTGCGGGACCTGATCCACGAACTCGCCGTGGTCCACGGCCGCGTGGTGCTCGCCAGCGGCCGTGAGGCCGACTATTACGTAGACCTCCGCCGGATCACCCTGCACCACCGTGCGGCGCCCCTGGTGGGCAGGGTGATGCTGGACCTGGTGGCCGACCTGACGTTCTCCGCGGCCGGCGGGTTGACCATGGGGGCCGATCCGGTCGCCGCCGCGATGCTGCACGCCGCCGCCGGGCGCGACCAGGGCCTGGACGCGTTCGTGGTGCGCAAGCAGGGCAAGGCGCACGGCCTGCAGCGGCGCATCGAGGGCCCCGATGTCGCCGGGCGGCGGGTGCTGGCGGTCGAGGACACCTCCACGACCGGCGGGTCGGTCCTGACCGCGGTGGAGGCCCTGCGCGAGGCCGGCGCCGACGTGGTCGGTGTGGCCGTGATCGTGGATCGCGACACCGGCGCCCGCCAGGTGGTCGAGGCCGAGGGGCTGACCTACCGGGCGGCGTTCGGGTTGGCCGATCTGGGCCTGGCCTAGAGTCCGGGAACCGTCGTCACCGGCCCCACCCGCCCCAGGGTGAGCGTCGGGTCGGGAGCCGGCACCACCAACGTGGGCGCCACGGTCAGCGGTCCGGTGTAGATCGGGCCCGGCAGCAGCGTTGCGGAGGGGGACCCGGACGGCGAGCCCGAGGGCGAGGTGGTCGGTGTCCCGGACGGCGAGGTCGTGGGCGAGTCAGAGGGCGAGGTGGTCGACGTCCCGGTGGTGGTGGCGGAGGACGGGACGCCCGTCGCGCCGCCCGGGCTCGTCGGCGCGGCGGTGGGCGAGGTCCTCGGGGCCGACCCTCGCGAGGTCGGGCCCGTCGACGCCGTCGACGCGTGCCCCGAACCGGTCCCGGTGGCGGTCGGCGAGGCGGACGTCGTCGCCGTTCCGGCCACGGTCGGGCTCGACGAGCCGCCGGGCGCCGGCGCTTGGGGGGAGAGCGGAGCCGTGGCCGCGACGTGACCGGTTCCCGGCGACCGTGTCTGCCCCCGATCGGGCAGGATGAGATAGCCGAGTGAGCCCAGGATGCCGCCCAGGATGGCGGCGAGGGCCAGGGTCAGGGCGATGCGCTCGGCCCGGCCGGGCGGGGTGATCGGGTCGTGGCCGAACGGGTCGGCCGTCTGGAGCCGCAGCTCGCGGGGGTGGGGGACGGGCGAAACGTGGGCGACCATGTCGACGCTCCCGGTCTCGGGCCCGCGGTGCCGGTGGCGGTGCGGGCGTTCGAGGAGGTGACGTCGCCGACGGTCCGGTCACAACACCCCTGAGAGGAACTTTCGTCAGATTTCTCTCGGAACGAGTCCGGGACCCTGCTTCGGGTGATCGAAGCGGGTCCCGGACGTTCGTGACGGTGGTCGGGCATCAGCCCTTGGGAATCGGCGCCAGGTCGGCCGGCCCGGTGACCACGGGGGTCGGCGCGGGCGAGGCCGGCCCGGGCGGCACGAGGACGTCGACCTGGGCCGAGCCGGTCATCGTCTCGGGCGTCACCCGGACCCGGACGGCGTAGCCGGCCGGGTGGTCGAAGACCTGTCCGGGGGCCATGCAGATCCCGCCGACGCACTGGTAGACGACCGAACCCGCTCGGGTGATGGTCCAATGCAGCGCGGAGGACGGGACGGCGTTGCCGGTCTGCGGGTCGGTGGCGCTCGCCTGCAGCAGCAGCGGCGTGTTCGCGGCGTGCAGACCGGGAACGGGCTTGTTGATCGTGATC
>CAYYCE010000027.1:10975-14054 GCA_964469635.1 uncultured Kineosporiaceae bacterium | reverse complement strand
CCCGGATCGCGGGCCAGCTCCGCCAGGCCCCGGTGACCAGTAAGCAGGCGCGTGACTATCTGCGCGTGTTCCTGTCCGGCGCCAGCGACGAGTCCCTCGACAGACAGGGCCGGATCACCGTGCCCGCCACCCTGCGCGCCTATGCCGGGCTCGACCGGGACTGCGCCGTGATCGGCGCCGGCGAACGCGTCGAGATCTGGGACGCCGCAGCCTGGGAGACCTACCTCGCCGAGCAGGAGTCCAGTTTCGCCGATCAGGCGGAGGAGGTGGTCCCGGGAATCTTCTGAGAGCACGCAACGGCGGTGAGGTCTCCAGCCGCCCGGGGTGTCCTGACGCACCTTCCCCGGTGTCAGGCCGCCCGGTCGGAGCGGATGGAGACCTGACCGCCGGTGCACACCTGGGCGATCCACGGCCGCGCGCCGTCGGTCGGGTCATCGGAACGCAGGGTCGAGAGGGTCGAGGGATGACGAACGGTGCGCCCGCGCATGACCGGCACGTTCCGGTCCTGCTGGAGCGCTGTCTGACGCTGTTGAGCCCGGCTCTGTCCGAGCCGGGCAGCGTCGTGGTCGACGCCACCCTCGGTCTCGGCGGCCACAGTCAGGCCCTGCTGCGGGCCTGCCCGCAGGCCGTTCTGGTCGGGATCGACCGGGACCGTCGGGCCCTGGCCCTGGCCGGTGAGCGCCTGGCGGCCTACCGCGATCGGCTGCACCTGGTGCACGCGGTCCACGACGAGCTTCCCCGGGTTCTGGCCGACCTCGGGGTGGCCGAGGTGAAGGGCGTCCTGTTGGACCTGGGCGTCTCCTCGATGCAACTCGACGAGGTCGGGCGCGGGTTCGCCTACGCCGTCGATGCCCCCCTCGACATGCGGATGGACCCCTCGGAGGGGCCGAGCGCGGCCGAGGTCCTCAACACCTACTCGGTCGACGAACTCACCCGCGTGCTGCGCGAGTACGGCGAGGAGCGGTTCGCCCGCCGGATCGCCGAGCGACTCGTGGCCGAACGCGATCGCGAGCCCTTCGCCACCAGCGCACGGCTGGTGGAGCTGGTCCGCCGGGCCATCCCCGCCGCGACCCGGCGCACCGGCGGCAACCCCGCCAAGCGCACCTTCCAGGCGCTGCGGATCGAGGTCAACGGCGAGCTGGACGCGCTGCGCCGGGTGATGCCCGCCGCGGTGGAGGCGTTGGCCGTCGGGGGGCGGATCGTCGTCCTGGCCTACCACTCGCTCGAGGACCGGATCGTCAAGGACGTCCTCGTCCGGGGCGCCCGGAGCACCGCGCCGCCGGACCTGCCGGTCGAGCCGCCCGAACACGCCCCGGTACTGCGGCTGTTGACCAGGGGGGCCGAGTCGGCGGGGGATGACGAGGTGGCCGCCAACCCGAGGGCGGCCTCGGTGCGGCTGCGGGCCGCGGAACGGATCAGAGCGGGCGGGGACGTCCGGGGCAGGGTCAGGGGGAATGCGGCATGAGCAGCGCCGGTGCGGTCCGGTCCTCGCGCGGTGCCGTCGGCCGGTCGACCCGGTCGACGCGTCCGGCACCGGCCCGACTACGGATCGTGGCGACCCCCGACCACCTGCGCTCCCGGGCCGGCCTGGTCGCGGTGTGCCTGGGCCTGCTCGCGATCGGGCTGGTGGCCCTGCTGATGCTCACCGTGAGCCTGGGGCGGGGCGCGTACCAGATGCGGACGCTGCGCTCGGACACGGCCCAGCTCGTGGAGCAGCGCGACGCGCTCCGGGAGCGGATCGACCACCTGCAGGCCCCACAGGCCCTGGCTGAACAGGCCCGTTCGATGGGGATGGTGCCCGCGCCGAACGTCGCGGTTCTGCGGCGCAGCGACGGCGCCGTGCTCGGTGAACCGGAGGCGGCTCGCGCCGCGCCGGCCCCGGTCGTCACCAAGGCCACCACCAAGACGACCAAGACAACCAAGACGACCAAGACAACCAAGACGACCAACACGACCAAGACGACCAACACGACCAAGACGACCAAGACGACCAAGACGGACGCCGCCACGCCGTCCGCGGCCCCGTCCGCGGGTTGAGGGAATACCCATGGTTCGTCAGAGCACGGCCGCGCCGCCGGCCCGGTCGGGCCCGGCGCGGACCAAGCAGCCGCGGACCAAGCAGCCGCGGACCCAGCAGCCGCGGACCCAGCAGCCGCGGACCCAGCAGCCGCGGACCCAGCACCGGACCCAACCGCGGCAGCGGTCGGCCCCGCCGCCGCGCCGACCCCCCCGGCCGCCGAGGCCGCCCCGCCGTCCCGGTGACCCGAACCGTCGGATGCAGGTCGGTCTGGTCCTCATGCTGTTCGTCCTCAGCCTGTACGCCGGCCGCTTGGTGCAGTTGCAGGGCCTGGACGCCTCGGCCCTGGCCACCCAGGCGTTGGGCACCCGCGAGGTCAGCGTCGAACTGCCGGCGCGCCGCGGCGACATCCTCGACACCAACGGGGCGGTCCTGGCCACCACCGTGGACCGGCGCGACGTGCGCGTGGACCAGACCCTGGTTCCGGGGTACTCCCACGGCGCCCTGGCCGGGGCGGCGTCCGATCTGGCCCCGCTGCTCGGCGTCTCCGTCGAGGCCATGACGGCCAAGCTGACCGGGACATCGCGCGGGGCGATCGTCGCCCGCGAGATCACTTCCGAGACGGCGCACAAGATTCTCCTGCTGAAGATCCCCGGGCTGGACACGCCCCAGGCCAGCCGCCGCGTCTACCCGGCCGGCAACCTGGCCGCCAACCTGCTCGGGTTCGTCGCCGGGGACGGCAAGGCCTACGGCGGTGTGGAGGGCGGCTTCGACTCGGTGCTCTCGGGCACCTCCGGAGCCATCACCTACGAGCAGGCCAAGGACGGCACCAGGATCCCGACGGGCAACATCCACGAGGTCGACCCGAGCGACGGCGGCAGTGTCCGCTTGACCATCGACCGGGACCTGCAGTGGAAGGCGCAGCAGTTGGCCGCCGCCCAGGCCAAGGCCGTCGACGCCGAGTCGATCTCGATCGTCGCCCTCGACCCGCGCACCGGTGCCGTGCTGGCCCTGGCCACCGCGCCGACCTTCGACCCCAACTCACCGGGCAGGGCCGCCCAG
>CAYYCE010000027.1:0-10965 GCA_964469635.1 uncultured Kineosporiaceae bacterium | reverse complement strand
TGTTCGAGCCTGGATCGACCTCCAAGGTCATCACCATGTCGGCGGTGCTGCAGGAGGGGGCGGCCACCGCGGCCGGCCGGTTGAGCGTGCCCAACCGGCTGACGCGCTCCGACCGCAGCTTCCGGGACGCCGAGGAGCACGGCGTCGAGAAGCTCACCGTCGCCGGGGTGCTGGCCAAGTCCAGCAACATCGGTGCGATCATGCTGGGCGAGCGGGTGGCTCCGGAGGTCATGGAGCGCTACATGCGCCGGTTCGGTCTCGGCGCCCCGACGGGTGTGGGGCTGCCGGAGTCTCCGGGCATCCTGGCCCCCTCCAGCCAGTGGAGCGGATCGCAGCGGTACACCGTGCTGTTCGGTCAGGGCCTGTCTGTCAACGCGCTCCAGGACGCCCAGGTGTTCGCCACCATCGCCAACGACGGGGTGCGGATGCCCCCGCGCATCGTCGACGGCTACACCACCGGCGACGGGACCCAGCACACCGTCACGACCGCCGACCCCGTCCGGGTGCTCGATCCCGACGTCGCCACCACCATGCGGGAGATGATGGAGAACGTCGTGGTCGAGGGCGGCACCGCGATCAAGGCCGCCGTGCCCGGGTACCGGGTGGCGGGCAAGACGGGGACGGCGCAGCGCGCCGATCCGTCCTGCGGCTGCTATCGCGGATATACCGCCTCGTTCATCGGCATGGCGCCCGCCGAGGACCCCGCACTGGTGATCGCCGTCGTGGTGCAGAACCCGGTGCGCGGCCACTACGGGGGCGAGGTGGCGGCACCGGTGTTCCGGGATCTGATGAGCTACGCCCTGGGCCACTATTCGGTGCCGCCCAGCACGACCGGGGCGGCGGCGATCCCGACCACGTGGCATTGACGGGTAGCCTCGCATCGTGCCGATCCCCGGCGGACCCCGTCCCACCCGCACCCCGCCACGCCGCCTGCGCGAGGTCGCCGACACGGTGCCCGGTGGGCGGTTGCTGCCCCCGGACGCCGAGGTCATGGTTCGTGGTGTGACCCTCGGTTCACAGAGTGTTCGCCCGGGTGATCTGTACGCGGCTCTGCCCGGTCAGCGTGTCCACGGGGCCGACTACGCCGACCAGGCCCGGGCGGCGGGCGCGGTGGCCGTGCTCACGGACGCGGACGGCCTCGACCGGCTCCGCGGCCGGGACGTCGATCTGCCGGTGATCCTCGTCGAGGCGCCGCGGTCCCGGCTCGGTGCCCTCGCCGCGTGGTTCTACGGCCGGCCCGCCGAGCGGCTGCGCACCCTCGGGGTCACCGGCACCAACGGCAAGACGACCACCACCTTCCTGCTGGACGGGGCGCTGCGGGCGCTCGGTCACCGCACCGGGCTGATCGGCACCGTCGAACTGCGCATCGGCTCCGAGTCGGTGGCCTCCAGCGGGACCACACCCGAGGCCCCCGACCTGCACGCCCTGCTGGCGGTGATGCTCGAGAGCGGAGTCGACGTCTGCTCGATGGAGATCTCCAGCCACGCCCTGGCCCAGCGCCGGGTGGACGGACTGACCGTCGACGTCGCCGGGTTCACCAACCTGTCCCGGGACCACCTCGACTACCACCACACGATGGAGGAGTACTTCGCGGCCAAGTCGGTGCTGTTCGGGTCCCGGTTCGCTCATCGAGCCGTGGTCTGCGTCGACGATCCGTGGGGTCGCCGGCTCGCGGACGAGACCCGCCGCACCGGGGTCCCCGTGATCACCATGGCGACCCGGCCGCCCACCTCCGGCGTGCCTGCCGCCGAACCCGGCCCCGCCGTGCCGGGCGAGCGGCATTGGCAGGTGGTCGAGACCGCCGTCGGGCGCTCGAGCACCGTGCGGGCGCTGCTGCAGGTCACCTCCGGCGCCCGGGCGGGCCAGGACCCGCCGCCCCCGGAGACGGTCATGCTGTCGGTCCCGCTGCCGGGCGAGTTCAACGTGGCCAACGCCGTGCTCGCGACGGCGATGCTCACCGAGGCCATGGGCGTGACGGCGGCGGAGGCGGCCGCGGCGGTGGGTGGGGCGGGACCGGTACCGGGCCGGATGGAACGCGTCGAGCCGGCGCCCGGCGCGGTCGGCGTTCCGCTCGGGGTGGTCGACTACGCCCACACCCCGCAGGCCGTCTCGCTCGCGCTCGCCGCGCTGCGCTCGACCGCCAAGCCGCTCGTGGTGGTCCTGGGCGCGGGCGGCGACCGTGACCGCGACAAGCGCCCGCTGATGGGCGCCGCCGCCGCCGCGGCCGCCGACGTCGTGGTGGTCACGGACGACAACCCCCGATCGGAGGACCCAGCGAGCATTCGTGCCGGCGTGCTCGACGGCGCGCGGCGCGAAGCAGCGGTCAGCGGCGCGGACGTTCGCGAGGTGCCCGACCGGAGACGGGCCATCGCCGAGGCCGTCGAGGCGGCCTGGACCGACGCCGGGACCGGGGTGGTGCTGGTCGCGGGCAAGGGCCACGAGCCGGGACAGGAGAGGGTCGTGGACGGCGTGAGCCAGGTTCAGCCGTTCGACGACCGGCAGGTGCTGCGCGAGGTACTGGAGCACACCCGATGATCGCGATGACCCTGGCCGAGGTGGCGGCCGCCACCGGCGGCCGTCTGGCCGGCGGCGCCCGCCCCGAGACCGGGGTGACGGGACCGGTGGTGATCGACTCGCGCGAGGTGGGTCCCGGCGGATTGTTCGTCGCCCTGGTGGGCGAGCGCGTCGACGGTCACGACTACGCCGCCGCGGCGATGGCGGCCGGTGCCGCCGCCGTGCTGTCCGATCGCGACCTCGAGGTTGCGTGCGTGGTGGTGGACGACGTCCGGGCGGGCCTCGGCGCCCTGGCCCGTGCCGTCCGGGACCGTCTGGACGGGCTGACCGTCATCGGGGTCACCGGATCCAGCGGCAAGACCAGCACCAAGGACCTGCTGGCCCAGTTGCTCGCCGACGCCGGTCCCACCGTGGCGCCGCCCAACTCCTTCAACAACGAGATCGGGGTGCCGTTGACGCTGCTGCGCTGCGAGGCGGACACCCGGTTCCTGGTCAGCGAGATGGGAGCCCGGGAACCGGGCAACATCACCTACCTGTGCGACATCGTCCGACCCCGGATCGGGGTGGTCCTCAACGTCGGGGCCGCCCACGCCGGCGTCTTCGGCTCCCGCGAGGCGACGGCCGCCGCCAAGGGCGAACTGGTCGAGGCGCTGCCGGCGGCGTCCGACGGCGGTCTGGCCGTGCTCAACGCGGACGACGCCGCGGTCGCCGCAATGGCCTCCCGGAGCCCGGCGGCCGTCGTCCGGACCGGCGTCCAGGCGCTCGACGCCGAGGTGCGCGCGAGCGCCATCGGGGTGGACTCCTCGGCCCGGCCCTCGTTCACCCTGCACCTCGGCGGGGTGCAGGTGCCGGTCCGGCTGCCCCTGCACGGCGAGCATCACGTGGCCAACGCGCTGGCCGCAGCCGCGGTCGCCGCCGCCGTCGGGCTGCCGCCGTCGCGGATCGGTGCCCTGCTGTCGCGCGCCGCCCAAACCAGCGCCGGGCGGATGAGCGTGACCGAACGGGCCGACGGGCTCCTGGTCGTCGACGACGCCTACAACGCCAACCCGGACTCGATGGCCGCCGCGCTGCGTGCGCTGGCGGTCATGGCCCGCCGCGGCGGGAGGACGTGGGCCGTGCTGGGGGAGATGCTCGAACTCGGGCCGGACGGTGACGCCGAACACGCCCGGATCGCCGCGCTCGCCGAACGGTTGGGTGTGGACCACCTGGTGGCCGTCGGTCCCGGGGGCCACGCCTACGGGCGGCCGTCGGGCCCGACCACGACAGAGTTGATCCGCGCCGGGGACGTCGATGCCGCGCTCGCCGTGCTGCGCGACCGGGTGCGGCCGCCGGACGTCGTCCTGGTCAAAGCCTCCAACGCGATCGGTCTCGCCCGGCTCGCCGCCGCGTTGCGCGAATCGCCGGATGATGCCGTCTTGCCCCGATCTGAACCCACGACGGGAGAAGATGGCGGCGGCGTCGGCGCACGGTCCACGGCACGCGTGCAGGCGGACGAGCCACGGGAGGTCGGGGCGTGAAGACGGTCGTCATCGCGGCCGCGGTCGCGATGGTGTGCTCGCTGTTCGGCACGCCGCTGTATATCCGGTTCCTGGTGCGTCGGGGTTACGGCCAGTTCATCCGGGACGACGGACCCACCTCTCACCACACCAAACGCGGCACCCCGACCATGGGCGGCGCCGTGATCATCGCCGCCACGTTGATCGGGTACGGCGTGGCACACCTGATCACGTTCTGGGAGCCCACGCTGTCCGGATTGCTGGTGCTGTTCCTCATGGTGGGGCTGGGGTTCGTGGGCTGGCTGGACGACTACATCAAGATCTCCAAGCAGCGCAGCCTGGGGCTGCGCGCCGGACCGAAGCTCATCGGCCAGTCGCTGGTCGCGATCGCGTTCGCCGTGGTGGCGCTGACGATCGACAACGGTGAGACGTTCACCCCGGCCTCCACCAAGATCTCCTTCATCCGGGATCTGCCGATCGACCTGGGCTTCGCCGGGCCGATCGTCGGGCTGGTGCTCTTCGTCGGCTGGGCGCTGATCATGATCGCGGGCACCAGCAACGGCGTGAACCTCACCGACGGACTCGACGGCCTGGCCAGCGGCGCGACGGTGGCGGTGTCCGGCTCCTACCTGCTGATCGGCACCTGGCAGTCCAACCAGTCCTGCAACAGCCCCCGGCTGCAGATCGAGGAGACCGCGCGTGCGCTGTGCTACAACGTGCGCGACCCCCGCGATCTCGCCGTCGTGGCGGCCTGTCTGCTCGGGGCGACCTTCGGATTCCTGTGGTGGAACGCGTCGCCGGCCAAGATCTTCATGGGCGACACCGGGTCACTGGCCCTCGGCGGGGCGCTGGCCGGGCTGGCGATCCTGACCCGGACCGAGTTGCTGCTGGTCATCCTGGGCGGCCTGTTCGTGATCATCCTGATGTCGGTGGTGATCCAGGTCGGGTACTTCAAGCTGAGCGGGAAGCGCGTGTTCCGGATGGCCCCGCTGCAGCACCATTTCGAGCTGGCGGGCTGGAACGAGGTCACCATCGTGATCCGGTTCTGGATCATCGCCGGTCTGTTCTGCGGGCTGGGCCTCGGAGTGTTCTACGCCGAGTGGGTGGTGGGGACCCAGTGACGGCGCCGGCGTCGCTGACCCACCGGGACGCCGACTGGTCCGGACTGCGGGTCGTGGTGGCCGGGATCGGCGTCAGCGGGTTCGCCGCCGCCGCCGCGCTCGTGGAGCGGGGGGCCCGGGTGCTCGTGCTGGACGAGCGGGACGGCGAACGGGAGCGCGAGCGCGCCCAGGTGCTCGACACCCTGGGCGCCCGGATCCGGCTGGGCGACGGCGTCACCGGCGACGCCGAGGCGCTCGGCGCGGTGGGCGCGGAGACCGCCGACCTCGTGGTGACCTCGCCGGGGTGGCGACCGGACGCGCCGCTGCTGACCGCCGCCGCGGCGACGGGGGTACCGGTCTGGGGCGAGGTCGAACTCGCCTGGCGGATGCGGGCCGCCGCCGGTGCCGCGCCCTGGCTCACGCTGACCGGGACCAACGGCAAGACCACCACGGTGAAGCTGCTCGAGGCCATGCTGGGCGCGGCCGGGCTGCGGGCCGTCGCCGCCGGCAACGTCGGCACGCCGATCCTCGAGGCGGTGCTGCACCCGCGGCCCCACGACGTCATCGCCGTCGAGCTGTCCAGCTTCCAACTGCACTGGACCCACTCGCTGCGACCCCGGGCCAGCGCCTGCCTGAATCTGGCGCCCGACCACCTCGACTGGCACGGGTCGCTGGAGGCTTACACCGTCGACAAGGCCAAGGTCTACGCCGACACCGAGATCGCCTGCATCTACAACGTGCTGGACCCACGCACCGAGAGGATGGTGCGCGACGCCGAGGTGATCGAGGGCTGCCGGGCCGTGGGGTTCACCCTGGGGGTGCCCGACGTCTCGATGCTCGGGGTGGTCGACGACGTGCTGTGCGACCGGGCCTTCGTGGCCGAGCGACGCACCAGTGCCGCCGAGCTGGGCACCCTGGACGACGTCCGCAGCGCCACCGGGGGAACCCTCGCCCCGCACGCCGTGAGCAACGCCTTGGCGGCGGCGGGGCTGGCGCGGGCCCACGGGGTGCCGCCGGCCGCCGTCCGTAACGGGCTGCGGGGCTTCACCCCCGAGCCGCACCGCATCGCCCGGGTCGCCGACTCCGACGGCGTGCTGTGGGTCGACGACTCCAAGGCGACCAACGCCCACGCCGCCGACGCGGCGCTGCGGGCCTTCGAGCCGGTGGTCTGGGTCGCCGGCGGCCTGGCCAAGGGGGCGCGGTTCGACGACCTGGTGGTCGGCCACGCCGACCGGCTTCGGGCGGTCGTGCTGATCGGCGCCGACCGGGATCTGATCGCCCAGGCACTGGCACGACACGCCCCGCACGTCCCCGTGCACGAGGTGGCCGTCGATGACACTGGGCAGATGCCGTTCGAGCAGCGTCTGATGGACGCCGTGGTGGATCGGGCCGCCGCCCTGGCCCACCGCGGGGACACCGTGCTGCTCGCGCCGGCCTGTGCCTCGATGGACCAATTCGTCTCCTACGCCCACCGCGGGGACGCCTTCGCCGACGCGGTCCGGCGCCGGGTGGGTTAGCCGTGGTGGCGGGAACCACCTCGGTGAGCACCTCCCGACCGGGTGGGCGCAGCGCCTGGCTGGCCCGGCTGGAGTCGCCCCTGGCCGCCTACTACCTGATCCTCGGCTCCGTCGTCGCCCTGGTCGTGATCGGCCTGGTGATGGTGCTGTCCAGCTCCAACATCGAGGCGTTGCGCACATACCAGAACTCCTACGCGGTGTTCTCCAAGCAGGCCGTCTTCGCCGCGATCGGCCTGCCGCTGGCCTGGATCGCCTCCCGGCTGCCGCTGGTGGCCTGGAAGCGGCTGGCCTGGCCCGGGCTGATCGCGGGCATCGTCGGCCTGATGGCGGTCGCGGTGGCGGGCACCGTGGTCAACGGCAACCGGAACTGGCTGATCCTCGGGCCGGTCACGGTACAGCCGTCCGAGGGCGCGAAGCTCGCGCTCGTGGTCTGGGCCGCTTCGGTGCTGGCCCGCAAGCAGCCGCTGCTGGGGCAGATCCCCCACGTGCTGGTGCCGGTGGTCCCGGGGGCGCTGCTGATGCTGGGACTGGTCGTCTTCGGCAACGACCTGGGGACGGCGCTGGTCCTGATCGCCATCACCGGTGCGCTGCTGTTCACCGCCGGCGCACCGCTGCGGGTGTTCGCGGTCGGTGCGCTGCTGGGGGGAGCCGCCGTCGCGATGCTGGTGCTGACCAACGAGAACCGGATGAGTCGGATCGGCGCCTGGACCGGGCGGTCGACCTGCGACTACTACCAGACCTGCTGGCAGCCCACCCACGGGTTGTGGGGCCTGGCCACCGGCGGCTGGTGGGGCGTCGGCCTGGGGGCCAGCCGCGAGAAGTGGCTGTGGCTGCCGGAGGCCCACAACGACTACATCTTCTCGGTCATCGGCGAGGAACTCGGGTTGGCCGGCACCCTGGCCGTGCTGATGCTGTTCGCGGCCCTGGGCATCGGCCTGTTCAAGCTCGTGATCGCCAGCGACGACGTCTTCGTCAAGATCGCCACCGGCGGGGTCCTGGCCTGGGTGCTGGGCCAGGCCATCATCAACATCGGCACGGTGCTCGGCATGCTGCCGGTGATCGGGTTGCCGCTGCCCCTGGTATCCAGCGGTGGGTCGGCGCTGGTGACGACCATGGTGGCCTTCGGCATGGTGCTCGGGTTCGCCCGACGGGTCCCGGGGGCTCCGGAGGCGCTCGCCGCGCGCCCCAGGCTGGTCCACGACTCGTTCGCGGTGCTGCCGGGCCGAGGCGGACGCGATCCCCTCCGCGGGCGGCGCCGATGACCCTCTCGGTGTTGCTCGCCGGCGGGGGAACGACCGGCCACGTCGCGCCGCTGCTCGCGCTGGCCGACTGTCTTCGCCGCCGGGACGGGGCCACGTCGATCACCGTGCTGGGCACCGCGGAGGGCCTCGAGGCCGAGCTGGTGCCCGCGGCGGGGTACCCGCTGGCGCTGGTGCCGCGGGTGCCGATGCCGCGGCGGATCTCCGGGGACCTGGGCCGGCTGCCGCTGCGGTTGCGGGCCGCCGACCGGGCCGCCGACGTCGTCGTCGGGTTCGGCGGCTACGTCTCGGCGCCGGCCTACATCGCCGCCCGGCGCCTCGGCGTCCCGATCGTGGTGCACGAGGCCAACTCGCGGCCCGGGCTGGCCAACCGGCTCGGCGCCCGGCTCACCTCCCACGTCGCCTGCGCCTTCCCCGACACCCCACTGCGCGGCGCGCGGGTCATGGGGATGCCGCTGCGCCGGCAGATCACCGACCTGGACGCCGGTCGCCGGACGGGGCTGCGCGCCGAGGCCGCGGCGGCCTTCGGGCTCGCCGCGGGTCGGCGGACCCTGCTGGTCACCGGCGGATCGCTGGGCGCCCAGCGGCTCAACGAGACGCTGGCGGCCGTCGCGCCGGAGTTGCTGGCGGCCGGGCACCAGGTGCTGCACCTGTCCGGGCGGGGCAAGCGGGTCGACCTGCCCGCGGGCTGCCGCGGCGACGAGCGGTACGTGGTGCGCGAGTACCTGGATCGGATGGACCTCGCCTTCTCGTTGGCCGACCTGGTGGTCTGCCGCGCGGGGGCGGGCACCGTCAGCGAGATCACGGCGTTGGGGCTGCCGGCCGCCTATGTCCCGTTGCCCATCGGGAACGGTGAGCAGCGGTTCAACGCGGTCCCCGTGGTCGCGGCGGGGGGCGGCCTGCTGGTGGCCGACTCGGCCTGCACGCCCGAGTGGGCCCGGACCCGAGTGGTTCCGCTGCTGTCGGACGATGCCGCTCTGACGGAGATGGCCGCCGCGGCGACACGGTTCGGGATCCGGGACGGCGACGAGCGGCTGGCCGATCTGGTCGTGTCCGCCGCGGGCCACCCCGCCCCGGCCCGGGAGGAGACCCAGTGATGGCAGACACCGCAGCCGACGAGACCGCCGACCCGGTGCCCGTGACCGACCTCGGTGCGGTGCACTTCATCGGGATCGGCGGGGTCGGCATGTCCGCGTTGGCCCGCATCCTGCGCGCCCGCGGCGTCGCGGTCTCGGGCAGCGACGCGAGGGACTCCGCCGTTCTGGCCGGGCTGCGGGATCAGGGCGCCCACACCGACGTCGGCCACCGGGCCGAGAACGTGGCCGGCGCCGAGACCGTGGTGGTGTCCTCGGCGATCCGCCCGGACAACCCCGAGCTGGCGGCCGCCCGAAGCCGGGGACTGCGCGTCCTGCACCGTTCGCAACTGCTGGCCAGCCTGATGCTCGGCCGACGCGCGGTGGCGGTCGCCGGGACCCACGGCAAGACCACGACCACCTCGATGCTGACCGTCGCGCTCGAGCACTGCGGGGCCGATCCGTCGTTCGCCATCGGCGGCGAGCTGACCGGTGCCCCCAGCGAGCGGGCCAGCGCCCGCGAGGGCGCCGGGGACGTCTTCGTGGCCGAGGCGGACGAGTCGGACGAGTCCTTCCTGCGCTACCGGCCGATCGTCGCGGTGATCACCAACGTCGAGGCCGACCATCTCGACCACTACGGCTCGGGCGAGGCGGTCGAGGCCGCCTTCCTCGCCTTCACCGAGCGGATCGCCCCGGGGGGTCTGTTGGTGGCATGTGCGGACGACGACGGCGCGGCACGGGTGGCCCAGCATGTGCGGCAGGACCGCCCCGGCGAGGTGGAGGTGGTCACCTACGGCGAGCGCCCCGGGTGCGACGTCCGGATGACTCGGGTCGCACCCTCCGGTGGCGGCGTGGAGTTCGAGCTGGCCGCCCGATCGGGCCTGAACGGCCCGGTGTCCGCCGTCGCCGGGGTGGGTAGGGTGCGGCTGCAGGTGCCCGGTCGGCACAACGCGGCCAACGCGGCTGCCTCCGTCGTCGCCGGGGCCTGGCTCGGGTATGACGCCGGCTGCCTGGCCGAGGGTCTGGCCGCCTTCGGCGGGGCCCGCCGCCGGTTCGAGCTCAAGGGCCGCGCCGGCGGGATCGAGGTCCGGGACGACTACGCCCACCACCCCACGGAGGTGGCGGCCGCGCTGCGAGCGGCCCGGTCGGTGGTCGCGGGTCGCGTGGTCGTGGTGTTCCAGCCGCACCTGTACAGCCGCACCAGGATCTTCGCCGGGGCCTTCGGCCGGGCGCTGGCCCTGGCCGACGAGGTGGTCGTGCTCGATGTCTACGGCGCCCGCGAGGATCCCGAGCCCGGGGTCACCGGCGAACTGGTCGCCCAGGCGGTCCCGCTGCAGCCGGGGGTGGTGCACTTCGCCCCGACGCTCGACGACGCCCACGCGCTGATGCTGGGTCTGGCCCGCCCCGGCGACCTCGTGATCACGATGGGGGCCGGCGATGTCACCGGCCTGGGGCCGCGGCTGATCGCCTCGCTCGCGCACCTGGACGCGCAGGTGTCCTGATGGTGCGCACGCCGACGCGGGGGAGCGGCGCGCCACCGCGGGTGACGTCGTCCGGGACGGCCGAGCGGTTCGCCGCCAGGGTGCGCTCGCGGCGCCGCCGCCGGTGGGCGAGCGCGGTGGCGGCCGTCCTGGTGCTGGCGGGTCTGGTCTGGCTGGTGCTGTTCTCGCCCTACCTCGTGGTGCGCCGGGTGCAGATCACGGGTACCGATCGGGTGCCGGAGGCGAGCGTGCACCGCCTGGTCGACGCCGAACTGGGGCGACCCATGGTGCTGCTGGACCCCGGGCGGATCTCCTCCCAGGTGGCCGCCGTCCCGCTGGTGCGTTCGGCCGAGGTGACCCGGAGGTGGCCCACCACCGTCGTGGTGGCGGTGCACGAGCGGGTTCCGGTGGCCGTGGTCCCCGCCGGCGAGGGCGGATCGGGGTACCGGCTCGTGGACCGGGACGGGGTCGAGGTGGAGTCGATGGCCCGTCGTCCGGCCGGGCTGCCGTTCCTGGAGGTCGACG
>CAYYCE010000026.1:1953-14194 GCA_964469635.1 uncultured Kineosporiaceae bacterium | reverse complement strand
ACTGCGGGCCCCCGCCCGCCGCCTTCCCCGCGGCACCCGCGTCGCCTGAACCATCTGCCTGGGCGCCGGCACAGGCACTGGCCACGGGCACTGGCCACGGGCACGGCGTCACGCCCACTGGCCACGGGCACGGCGTCACGCCGTGCCCGTCCAGCGGGCAGGGCGTGACGTTGTGCCCATCCAGGTCACGGGTACAGCGTGACGTTGTGCCCGCCAGACGGGCACGGCGTGACGTTGTGCCCGAGGGAAACCGGACGGCAGGCAACGGGAACCGGGACGGCGGGGATCAGTCGGCGGGGTGCAGCGCCTCGAACTCGGCGTCGGCGACCGTCTCGGCGTCGATGTCCAGCCGGAGATGCCCCAGCATCGACTGCAACACCCGCAACGCGCTCGCGGCCCGTGTGCCCCAGGTCGACAGGTAGGAGAACTGCCACCACCACAGTGCCTCGTCCACCCGGCCGGAACGGTAGTGACGCAGCCCGTGGACCAGGTCGGCGGCGATGTCGGCCAGGTCGTCCGACAGCGCGCCCCGGACCACCTCGCCGCTGGTCAGGGGGTCGAGGACGTCGGCGTACTCGTCCAGCCCCTCGAACAGGTTGGCCAGGCCGACCCGGGCCGGGTCGATGTCGGCGTCCGGGCCCGAATCGGGTTCGAACCGCTCACTGGGCACGACGTCCGTGATGGCGCCGAGCCGGGCCCCCGAGAGCAGGATCTGCGAGACCGCCAGCATGAGCACCGGGATCGCCGTGTCCGGCTGGTTGCCGGAGGCCACCTCGGTGACCGCGGCCAGATAGGTCGACGCATCGGACGCCGTCTCGTCGGCGAGGCGCCGCAGGTCGGCCGCCTCCGCGTCGGGCCGGACGTCACTGTCCCCGGTCATCGGGATTACCCTCTCTCATCGTCGGTTGTCGTCGTGCGTGTCGTGGTCTCGCACATCGAGGTCTCACACATCGAGCAGCCGCCGCCCCTCGAAGGCCCGGCCCAGGGTGAGTTCGTCGGCGTACTCCAGGTCACCGCCGACCGGCAGCCCCGAGGCCAACCGGGTCACCCTCAACCCCATCGGCTTGAGCAGCCGTGCCAGGTAGGTGGCCGTCGCCTCGCCCTCCAGATTGGGATCGGTCGCGAGGATGATCTCCGTGATCGCGCCGTCCGCGAGTCGGGCGAGCAACTCCTTGATGCGCAGGTCGTCGGGCCCGACGCCCTCGATCGGGCTGATCGCACCGCCGAGAATGTGGTAGCGCCCCCGGAACTCCCGGGTCCGCTCGATCGCCACGACGTCCTTGGGCTCCTCGACCACGCACAGGATGGTCGGGTCCCGGCGCTCGTCACGGCAGATCCGGCACTGCTCGTCGGCGGAGACGTTGCCGCACACGGAACAGAACCGAACCTTCTCGGTGACCTCGATCAGCGCGCCGACCAGCCGCTTGATGTCGACGGGGTCGGACTGCAGCAGGTGGAAGGCGATCCGTTGGGCACTCTTGGGACCGACCCCGGGCAGCCGCCCGAGTTCGTCGATGAGGTCCTGGACCACGCCCTCGTACACGACATCGAGCCTACGTGTTGGCGGCGACGTCCGACGAGGCCTGCCCGAACGTATCGATGACCGCGTCACACAGCGGCGGCCACACCTCGAGGGCCCAGGCGTCGAACGGACGGTCCGTCAGCGCGATGCAGGCCACCGCGGCCACGGGATCGAGCCAGAGGAACGTCCCGGCCCCGCCGAAATGGCCGAAAGCGGACGTCGAGACCCGCGCTCCCGCCCAGTGCGAGCCCCCGACGGCCGTCGTCCGGCCGAAGTTCCGCTCGAAGCCGAAACCCCAGTCGCACGGATCGAACCGCCCCACGCCGGGCACCACACCCGTCAGACCGGGGAACTGCACGGTGACCGCCTCGGCCAGGGTGCCGGGGGCCAGCAGGGACGGCGCGAACAGTTCGCCGGCGAAGGCGGTCAGGTCGTCGACCGTGCTGTGGACGGCGTGCGCGGGCGAACCCAGCAGGCTGGTCGAGGCCATTCCCAGCGGCTCCAGCACGGCCTCGGCCAGGTAGGTCTCGATGCCGATCCCGGTGGCCCCGGCGAGGTGATCGGCGGCGGTCTCGATGCCGGCGTTGGAGTAGATCCGGCGCCGGCCGGGCCGGGCCCGGATCGGGTCCCCCGCCTCGAAGCCGAGCCCGGAGGTGTGGGAGAGCAGGTGGCGGACGAGGACCCCGCGTTCGCGGAGGGCCGGCGGCCCCGCCGGGTCGTCCAGCCCGATCGCCTCCTCCTCGACGGCGACCAGAAGCGCGTACGCGGTGAGCAGTTTGGAGATCGAGGCCAGCCGGAAGGGGACGTCGGTCGGTCCCCTCCGGTCGAGCACCCCGCCGGGGCCGACCACGGCGGCGGCGACCGTGGGGACCGGCCAGCGGTCGATCCGCTCCAGGGGGGTCATGGTCGTACGCTCACTCGTCCCGTTCCTCGATGACGCGGCCGCCGAGCAGTTGCTCCACCACCGGACGGCCCACCAGCGAGGACCCCTCGATGTCCGGGTCGTCGACGCTGATGTCGACGTCCATGGCCGCCGAGACCGACACCTCCGGCGGCGGCGCGGGACCCGATGAGGGCGGCACGGCCGACGGATCGGCGGGCGGCCGGGCCTGGGCGCGCCGACGGACCGCGAGATCCTCCGGCGGCGGGGGCTCGTCGTCCCTGGGTGGTTCGTCCATCGGCGGCGGAACGTCGTCCTCGGGGAGGGACCCCGGACGGCGGCCGCGGTCACCGTCCGGAGGCGGCGGCGGGGACGGCGATCGGGACGGCGATCGGGACGGCGCCGGCCGCGCCGGGGGCGCCGCCCGGGCGGGAGCGGGCGCATCCTCGGGAGCCCGCCCGCCACCGGAGGAGGGCCCGTCCCCCGCGACGGGCTCCACGGGACAGTCGAGGCCGACGGCCTCGATCAGGGCCTGCCGCAGGAACTCCTGGTGGGCCCCGCGACCGAAGGCGGCGGCCAGACCGGGCGAGGAGAACCCGAGCAGCAGTCGCGTGCCGTCGTAGTCGAGGACCTGGGCGTGCTGCGAGATCAGCGACCACGTCGCCCGCTTGAGATGGGACAGCGCCGCCAGCACGTCCGGCCACATCCGCCGCACCTGTTCGGTGGTCAGTTGCCCCGTCGGCTTCGCCTCGGACGAGGGCGGGGTCGGCTTCGCCTCGGACGCGGGCACGGCCGGCGTCGGCGCCGGCGCAGGTTCGGGGGCCGGTCGGGTCGGCCCGGGAGCCGCCCCGGACGACGCTGCGAGCGTCACCCCCAACCGTTTCTCCACCCGGTCCAGCCGCGCCCGGAGACCCCGCTCGGCGTCGTCCGCCGCCGGCAGCAGCAACCGGGCACACAGCAGTTCCAGCTGCACCCGCGGCGAGGTGGCTCCGGTCATCTCGGTCAGCGCCGTGTTCACCACATCGGCGGCCCGCGACAGCTCCGATCGGCCGAAGCGCCCGGCCTGCCCCCGCATCCGCTCCAGCTGGTCCGGCGGCACCGCGCGCAGGACCGAGTGGGCGCCGTCCGGCACCGCCGCGACGACGAGCAGGTCGCGCAGCCGCTCCAACAGGTCCTCGACGAACCGCCGCGGGTCGTGCCCGGAGGAGATCACCCGATCGACCACGCCGAACACCGCCGCCCCGTCCCCGGCGGCCAGCCCGTCGACCACGTCGTCCAGCAGGGTGACGTCGGTGTAGCCGAGCAGCGAGACCGCCAGCGCGTAGTCCAGGCCGACGGGACCCGTCCCGGCGATGAGCTGGTCGAGCACCGACAGCGAGTCACGGACCGACCCGCCCCCCGCGCGGACCACCAGCGGCAGCACGCCGTGCCCCACCGGGACGCCCTCGACCTCGCACAGCTCGGCCAGATAGGCCTGCAGGCGCTCCGGCGGAACCAACCGGAACGGGTAGTGGTGGGTGCGGGACCGAATGGTGCCGATGACCTTGTCGGGCTCGGTGGTCGCGAACACGAAACGGACGTGCGGCGGCGGTTCCTCGACGATCTTCAGCAGCGCGTTGAAGCCCTGGGTGGAGACCATGTGGGCCTCGTCGATGATGAAGATCTTGTAGCGGTCGCGGGCGGGCGCGTAGGCGGCCCGCTCACGCAGGCTGCGGGCATCGTCCACGCCACCGTGGCTGGCGGCGTCGATCTCGACCACGTCCAGGCTGCCCGACCCCCCGCGGGCCAGGTCCCGGCACGACTCGCACACGCCGCAGGGGGTGGCCGTCGGAGCCTCCGCGCAGTTGAGGCAGCGGGCCAGAATGCGCGCCGAGGTGGTCTTGCCGCACCCGCGCGGGCCGGAGAAGAGATAGGCGTGGTTGATCCGGTCCTTGGCGAGGGCGGCCGTGAGCGGGACGGTCACGTGGTCCTGACCGATCACCTCGGCGAAGGTGTCGGGCCGGTACCGTCGGTAGAGCGCTGTCGCCACGCAGGCACCCTAGCCGGGAGCACCGACGGCGCCTACCGCGCTCCGGTCCCGATACCGGGACGGCCCGTCGGCTCGGCTACAGTGATGGGCGACCCCTCGCGTGGCGTCATCTCGCTGAACTCCCCCAGGGCCGGAAGGCAGCAAGGGTAGGTGAGCTCTGGCGGGTGCGCGGGGGGTCCTGCACGTCACCCGGACGGCTGCCCCGGCGACGGCTCCGGGGCCTGCGACACCAGCCGGTCCCGGGAGCTGCGCCAACTGGTCAGGTTCGACAGGTCGGCGAGCGCGCCGGCGGACTCGGGCCGGGCGTACCAGAAGCCCTGCCCCAACTGGACCCCCAGCTCGCTGGCCCACCGGTGCTGCTGTGGGGTCTCGATGCCCTCGGCGACCACCCGCACGCCGAGCTGCTCGGCGATCTGGACCACGCCGCCCACGATCGAACGGGCCGCCCGGCTGTACGGCAGCGCCAGCGTGAAGCGCTGGTCGATCTTGAGCCCGTCGATGGGCAGGTCGACCAGGTACCCGAGGGAGGAGAACCCGGTTCCGAAGTCGTCGATCATGACCTGCATCCCGAGCGAGCGCAGGGTGTTCAGGACCGACCGCGAGGAGGCGACCTGTTCCAGCAACTGGTCCTCGGTCACCTCGAGCTCCAGCCGCGCGGGGGCCACCCCCAAGCTCTCCAACCGCGACTGCAGATGCGCCGGCAGACCCGGGATCAGCAGGATCTCAGGCGGCATGTTGATCGCCACCGACACCGAGCGCGGCGCGATCGAGAGCACCTCGATGCTCCTGTCGATCACCCAGGTGGTGACCTCAGCCATCCGCCCGCTGCGACGCGCGAAGTCCAGCATCTCCGCCGGGGTCCGGACGGCACCGGACTCGTCCACCCAGCGCAGCAGGGCCTCCGCGGTGATCACCCGGCCGGTCGACAACTCCACGAGCGGCTGCAGGTGCAGGTCCATCGTCTTGTCGCGCAACGCCCGGGAGACCGCGACGTCGCTGGTGGCCTGGGCGTGCGCGGCCCGGCCCAGCGCGGAGTCGTAGACCACCCACGGACTGCGCCGGCGCTTGGCCTCGTTCATGGCCAGGTCGGCCCGGCGGAGCAGTTCGTCGGCCAGCATCCCCGGGGAGGTCAGGGCGATCCCGACGCTGGCTCCCAACTGATAGACCCGTCCGTGGACGGCGAAGGGGACGGCGAGTTCGGTGCACAGCCGGCCCGCCACCCGCTCGGCGTCCCCCTGTCCGGCCGTGACCACGGCCACGAAGGCGTCGCCACCCAGCCGCCCGACCAGGTCCTCGTCGCGGATGACCTCCCGCAACCGATCGGCGACCTCGCGCAGGACCTGGTCGCCGACGGCGTGACCGCTGGTGTCGTTGACCTGTTTGAACCGGTCGAGGTCGATGAACAGGACGGCGCACTCCTCGCCCCGCCCGAGCATGGCCGAGATCCGGGACAGCACCCGGCCCCGGTTCACCAGGCCGGTCAGCGGGTCGTGGTAGGCGAGGAAGTGCAGCCGCTGCCGCAGCCGGTCTCGTTCGGTGACGTCGCGCACCGACGCCAGCAGCTCACCGCCGCGGCCCGACAGGGCGATCTCCAGCACGGTGTGACCGCGCCGTCCCTCGATCAGGACCGTGCCGCCCTCCTGCTCCAGCCTGACGGCGGCCTCGCGGAAGCTGCGCTCGGGGATCGACAGCGTCGTCCACAGCTCCTCGCCCAGAACGGGTCGGGAGGAGCCGAGCACGCGCTCCGACCCCGGGCTCGCGTAGTTCACCCGGCCGGCCGGCGTCGCGATCAGGATGACGTCGGAGGAGTCGGTCAGCAGGCTGCGGTAGTACCGCTCCTGCGTCCGGAGCCGATCGGCCATGCCCTGCAGACGTCTGAGCGCGACCGCTTGGCGGACGATCAGGGCGGACAGCGCCAGCCCCGCGCCCAGGATGATGGCGGGTCGGTCGAAGCCCCGGTGGGTCATCATTCCGGCGCCGGTCGCCAGCAGGGCCGCCGCGCACAGTGCATGCGGCACCGGCGACGGCCTGGGCCCCACCGCCCGGACCGGCGGGGCGGGGTCGACCTGGCGGGCGAACCGATAGAAGAACACCCCCGCCACGGTCTCCTCCAGGCCGATGAGGCCGCTGATCACCCAGGCCGAGACGTGGATCCCGAGGCCGGTGTCGAGCGAGAACAGGATCCAGAGGAGCAGCCGGCAGATCGGGTAGCTCAGCAGGAGCAGCCGGAGAACCCCCCGGATCCGCTCGACGGCGCTGCTGATCACCCACACCAGGTGGAGCGACCACGCGGCGATGAGCACCCCGATCACGTCGAGGGTGGGAAGGACCCCCGCGGCCACGGGCCACAGCAGGATCAGGACCTCGGAGACCAGGACGACGAGACAGCCCGAGACGATCACGCCGTCGAGGGCGGTCTCGACCCAGTCGGTGATCATTCCCGAGATCAGCGTCAGGACGCCGGCGACCGCGGCAAGTTCGAGGGCGGCGATGCCGCCGGAGGACCAGGAGAGCGAGTGGACGCCGGAGCCGAGGTGCCGGTGCCAGTCCAGGGACGAGAACGCCCCTGCCCCCAGGACGAGCCCGGCGGCGATGTGGCGCCGATGGCCGGTCCGGCCGCCCCGCAGGGCCAGTGACACGAAGCTGATCAGGCCGAGGGCCTGCACCAAGCCGCCCAGCGCCAGGGGAAGGGCCGACATCGCCAGCCTCACCCGGCCCTTCACATGCTCGTGTTCCGCCTTGATCGGGTCATCGGCACGGGGGCGTCCCGGCTTCAGGCCTCGCGGCTCGGCACGTGCCGGGCACCGGGTAAACTGCCCGGCGGAGGATTCGCCTAGTGGCCTATGGCGCACGCTTGGAAAGCGTGTTGGGTTAACACCCTCAGGGGTTCAAATCCCCTATCCTCCGCCACACCTGCTCTGACCAGTGGAAACGCCCCGGATCGACAATCGATCCCGGTGGCGTGTTCCGTGTCAGCCGACCACGTCGACCTGGTGCACGGTGCCGACGGACCCGTTCTCCCCGAGCCAGATCCCGCTGGCCCGCAGCTCCCCGAGCGTCTGCCCGCCGGCCTGCAGCCGGAACGGGCTGGCGACGTTCGCCAGGCCGATCGCCCCGACGCCGCCCTCGGCGAGGCTCTGCAGCGGGCCGTCGGCGGACCCCCAGAGCCGCAGCTGGGCGAACACGGGGTCGGCCTCGTCGATCCAGCCGTCGCCGTTCTTGTCGTAGGAGGCCAGTTCGGCGAACCCGTTGCCGCTGGCCGGCCCGAACAACTCGCCGCCGTCGTCCACGACGCCGTTGCCGTTGCGGTCCAGGGCCAGGTAGGCCGCCCCGTCGCCCACGAAGGGCAGCGACTCTGCGACGCCGTCGCCGTCCAGGTCGACCATGGCCCGCCGGGCGGTCAGCGAGGGCGCCGTGCCGAAGTTCAGCGCCAGCGGGTCCTTCGGCTCCGGTTCCCCGGCCCCAGCCGTGAGCCGGACCTGGGTGCTGCGCACCGTCTGCCGGTACATCTCGAGGTCGACGTCGAAGGAGACCTGCCGCCCGTCCGCGGTGGTCACGCTGCCCTCCGCGGAGAACGCCAAGGACTCGGTCTCGACGGTCGTCCGGCTCGCGGTGAGTTCCGACGTCACGCCCTGCGCTCCGTTCCGTCGGGCGCCCCGCGCCGGGTCCGCGTCGACCGAGCGGCCGCGGTGGCGGTCGCCGTGGCCGTGACGGCGGCCGACCCGGTGGCCGCGGTGGTGGCCGTCATCGCGGTCGCCGGAGTCGGTGAGCTCGCGCGGGTCGACGACGTCGACCTCGGTCCCGGTCATCCGCTGCACCAGGTCCCGCAGCGCGGCCAGCCGGGGCGTCAACGCGGTGTCGCCGGTGCCGCGCTCGAGCTGGTCCTCGCACCCGCCGGAGGCGCTCGGGGTCCCGGACGCCGCGCAGACGGCGGACGCGGTGGGGACCGTGGGGGGCCGGGGATCGGCGGGCGCGGTCGGCCCGGCGCGCACCGCGAACTCGGTGGTGCCGGCCGAGGTCCGTTGGAAGGCCGAGGCCATGCTCAGCGTGCTGCTCCGAACGATCACGATGGCACCTCCTGTGCCGCTGGCGCATCCGTGCGCGGTTCCGGACCCGTCGGCAGCCCGGGATGAACGTGAGCGCTCAGCCGGGGATTCATCAGGTCGGACCAACGCTCGGCTCCGACCAGGACGCCGGCCAGGGCCGCGAACGCCCCGCCCGAGTAGCCGTGGATCGCGAACCGACGACATCATCCGGGACGGCGCGACGCCCTCGGCGGGACGCGGAGCCGACACCGGATCACCTACGCCGTGCCGTCCCCAGGATGCTCCGGGTGATCTCTCGCCCCAGCACGGTGCCGGCCGAGCGCAGGAAGCTCTTGAATGCGGTGGACCTGACCACGCCCTCGACCAGGCCCGGCCCCTCCTTCTCCGGCGCCCGCGAGGACGCCTTGTGCCCGGGTTCGTCGTCCCGGGCGCGGCCGGCGGGCTCCTCGCGGACCGTGCCGCGGTCAGAGACCCTGCTCTCGGCCGGCGGAGGCGCGAGTTTGGCGGCCAGTCGTTCGTAGGCGGACTCCCGGTCGATCTCCGTGCCGTACTCACCCATCAGCGGGGAGGCCGCCACCGCGGCACTGATCTCCTCCGCGGGCGCCGGAGCCATCAGAGACAGCGGGGCCCGCAGCCGGGTCCAGGCCACGGGGGTTGGCGCGCCCCGCTCCGAGAGCACGGTGATGACGGCCTCGCCGATGCCGAGCCGGGTGAGCAGTTCCTCGAGGTCGTAGCTCGAGTTGGGGAACGTGGAGACGGTGGCCCGCAACGCCTTCGCGTCGTCCGGGGTGTAGGCCCGCAACGCGTGCTGCACCCGGTTCCCCAGTTGCGCCAGCACGTCCGCATCGACGTCCTTGGGGGTCTGGGTGACGAAGAAGACGCCGACGCCCTTGGAGCGGATCAGTCGCACGGTCTGGGTGATCTGGTCGAGGAAGGCCTTGCCGGCATCCTTGAACAGCAGGTGGGCCTCGTCGAAGAAGAACACGAGCTTGGGCCGGTCGAGGTCGCCGGCCTCGGGAAGGTCATGGAACAGGTCGGCCAGCAGCCACAGCAGGAACGTCGAGAACAGCGCCGGTTTGTCCTGCACCGCAGGCAGTTCCAGGCAGGTGATGATGCCGCGGCCGTCGCCGGTCGTCCGCATCAGGTCGGAGCTGGTGAACTCCGGCTCGCCGAAGAACGTCTCGGCCCCGGCGTCGGAGAAGGCGATCAGCTCGCGCAGGATCACGCCCGCGGTGGCCCTGCTCAGACCGCCGAGGCCCAGGAGGTCGTCCCGGCCCTCGTCGGAGACGAGGTACTGGATGACGGCGCGCAGATCCTTGATGTCGAGCAGCGCGAGGCCCGCCTTGTCGGCGAAGTGGAAGACCAGGGCCAGCGAGGAGGTCTGGGTCTCGTTGAGGTCGAGCACCTTGGCGAGCAGGGTCGGCCCGAACGAGGTGATGGTGGCCCGGACCGGGACGCCGGCACCGAGGCCGCCCAGCGCCAGGAACTCGACCGGGAATCCGGTGGCCTCCCAGTTCTGTCCGATGCTCTGGGTGCGCGCGGTGAGCTTGTCGCCGGCCCGCCCGGGCACGCTGATGCCGGACAGGTCGCCCTTGATGTCGGCCATGAACACCGGAACGCCGTGAGCGGACAGCTGTTCGGCCATGACCTGCAACGTCTTGGTCTTGCCGGTCCCGGTCGCGCCGGCCACCAGGCCGTGCCGGTTCAACATGCCCAGCGGCACCCGGACCTGGGCCCGCGGCACCGCCTCGCCGTCCACGAGCAACGCGCCGAACTCCACGGCGGGACCGGTGAAGGCGTATCCCGCGGTGACCTCGGCCACGACGTCGACGGGTTCTGTGCTCGAGGCCATGCTGGACTCCCTCCGGACTGCTGCTGCCGGCGGGCAGCCTAACCCGCGATCCCCGGCGGCCGACCGCGATACTCGACGGCATGACTTCCTCCGTGCTCACTGGTCCGATGTGGCGACGTTGGACGACGATCGCCCCCGCCGTCGGCGTGCTGGTCCTGGGGGCCGCCTGGGGTCGGTCGGTGCCCGGGGCGGTGGCCGCGGCGGTCGCGGCGGTGCTGGCGGCGGCCGTCCTGGCGGCGGTGCACCACGCCGAGGTGGTGGCGTTGCGGGTGGGGGAGCCGTTCGGCTCGCTGGTGCTGGCGGTCGCGGTCACCGTGATCGAGGTCGGGTTGATCCTCACCCTGACCACCGCGGGCGGACCTGGGGTGGAGACCCTCGGCCGGGACACGGTGTTCGCCGCGGTGATGATCACCTGCAACGGGATCGTCGGCGTCTCGATCCTGGCGGGGGCGCGCCGCCACGACCTGGTCCACTTCAACGCCGAGGGCGCCGGTGGCGCGCTGGCCACGGTGATCACCCTGGCGACCGTCTGCTTCGTCCTGCCCAACTTCACCTCGGGCTCCCCCGGCCCGCAGTACTCCCCCGCCCAGCTCACCTTCGCGGCCGTCGCCTCGCTGTTGCTGTACGCACTGTTCGTCTCCACCCAGACGGTGCGCCACCGCGACTTCTTCCTGCCCGTCGACGCCGCCGGCGAGCCGATGACCGATGAGCACGCGAATCCGCCCTCGACCGCGCAGGCGTGGGTCAGCCTCGCCCTGCTGCTGGTCTCCCTGGTGGCGGTCGTGGGTCTGGCCAAGGTCGAGTCCAAGACGATCGAGCACCTGGTGGGGGCCGCCGGGCTGCCGCAGGCGGTGGTCGGCGTCGTCATCGCGCTGCTGGTCCTGGCCCCCGAGTCGCTGGCGGCCGTCCGGGCGGCCCGGCGGAACCGGATGCAGATCTCGTTCAATCTCGCCTACGGCTCGGCGATCGCCAGCATCGGGCTCACCGTTCCGGTGCTCGCGCTGGCCACCATCTGGGTTGACACCCCGCTGCTGCTGGGGTTGACCCCGATGCACATGGTCCTGTTCGCCGTCACCGTCGTGATCAACGTCCTGACGGTGATGCCGGGTCGCGCCACCCGACTGCAGGCAGGGGTACAGGTGGCGCTGCTGGCGACCTTCGTCTTCCTGTCCGTCAATCCCTGATCGGGCGCCGACGGCGACGGATCCGATCATGATCGGCTGGCCGGCGGGCGCTCCGTAGACTGCCCGGCGTGATATTCAAAGCCGTCGGCGATCACCGGCCCTACCCGGACCACGGGTACACCACGGCACGGCAGTGGGCGAGGGTGCCTCCCAGCCAGATCCGGCTCGAGGAACTGGTCACCACCCGTACGACACTCGACCTGACCCAGCTGCTCAGCGACGACTCCACCTTCTACGGGGACCTGTTCGCCCATGTCGTCCGGTGGCGGGGTGATCTCTACCTGGAGGACGGCCTGCACCGCGCCGTGCGTGCGGCCCTGGGACAGCGCCCGGTGCTGCACGCCCGGGTACTGGTCCTGCCCGACTGAGCGCGTCGGCTGGACTTCCGGCCGTACCCCGTCCGATCCTGGCGAAGATGGCAGGTCGAGACGACGTGGACGCCGGCTCCTGGTCGACCGAGGAGATCCGGCTCCCTCACGACAGCCCCCACGGCAGCCCTCTCCGGGCCGCGGGCGCGGGGGCGTTGCCCAGTGAGGACGAGCCGCCCGCCGGGGTGTCGCGACGCCAGCGCCGCCAGACCATCACATTCCTGATCTCCTTCGGCCTCATCGTGCTGCTCGGCGCGGCTGCCCTGGCCGCCTATTTCGACAAGCTCGACCTCGGGATCGGGACCGGCAGACCCGCGGCGTTGCCCACCTGCCCGGCCCCCTCCGCGACCCAGCCGGCCT
>CAYYCE010000026.1:0-1943 GCA_964469635.1 uncultured Kineosporiaceae bacterium | reverse complement strand
AGCGTGGTGCGCGAGCTGCAGAAGCGCGGGTTCCAGATCCCCGATCCGCCGGCGAACGACCCCGGCAAGACCAAGGTCACGACGATGGCCGTGATCCGGCACGGCCCGACCGGCGAGCTCGCGGCCAAGACCGTCGCCACGGCGGTCGCCGGCGAGGTGACATTGGTCGCCGACGACCGTCCGGGCTCGGACGTCGACCTGGTGCTCGGGCAGAGCTTCAAGCTCGCCCCGGCGCCCTCGCCCTCACCCACGCCGGCGGCCACCGCCGAGCCGACCTGCGTGCCCGCCGAGGGTTGAGGCCCGGTCGCCCCCTCACCCAGCCGGGTGGTGGTATCACTGTGCGTGTCTGGGGGATGACCGGGCAGCAATTGTGCGCTTCACTGGAAGACCTACCGAGAGGGGGTTCCTCATGTCCGATGACGCGCTGACCTCTCCGGCGATCGACGTGCAGGGTGTACGGGAGCGACGCGAGTCGATGCGCCTGGCCTGCCAACAGATCCAACGGCTCCTCGACGCCGTGTCGATCGACGAGCGGACGCCGCCGGAGGATCTGGCCGCCGCGGTGGAACGGCTCGCCGATCGCTGGGCCGCCCACGTGAGCCAGACCGAGTCGCCCACCGGGATCCTCAACCAGGTCGTCACGGACAGTCCCCGGCTGTCCACGACAGCCGCCCGGCTGCAGGACGATCACACGCTCGTCGGCGACCGGATCCGGGCGGCACAGCGGCTGCTTGCCGTCGAGCCCGCCGACCTGCCCGAGGTCCGGCATCAGCTCGACGCCGCGATCGCGGCGATCGACAAGCATCGCCAGGGCGGCAACGATCTGCTGTACAAGGCCTACAGCATCGACATCGGGCTCGGGGAGTAGCGCGTGGGCGGATCGGCGGAACCGGCGGAGGGCGACCCGTCGATGAGCGTCCCGCCGGCAGCGGGCACGGCCGCGTTCAAGGCCGACCTGCACCGCTACCTGCGGATCGGCCGGCAGGCCCTGCTCTGGAAGCTCGACGGGCTGTCGGAGTACGACGCCCGGCGTCCCCTGACCCCGACGGGCACCAACCTGCTGGGGTTGATCAAGCACCTCGCCCTGGTCGAGGGCGGGTACTTCGGCGTGACGTTCGGACGCCCGTTCCCCGAACGGCTCGAGGGCGGCGAGCCGGACGACGAGCCCAACGCCGACATGTGGGCGCGACCGGAGGAGTCGCGCCAGGACGTGCTCGGACTGTACGAGCGGGTGTGCCTCCACGCCGACGCCACCATCGAGGCCCTGTCGCTGGAGGCCGTCGGCCGGGTGCCATGGTGGCGGCCCGAGCAGCGGGAGGTGACGCTGCACCGGATCCTGGTGCACGTGACCACGGAACTCCACCGCCATGCCGGCCACGCCGACATCGTGCGCGAACTGATCGACGGCGCCGTCGGACTGCGCCCGGACAACACCAACGTGTGGCTCCCCGACGGCGTCGGCCGGACCGACCACCGGGAGCGCCTGGAGGCCGCGGCCCGAACCTTCGTCGCGGAGTGAGCCGAGGATCGGCCAGGGGTGACGGCTCTGTGGGTCGGGGACAGTTTCACCGGCGGTGAGGGTTCCGGCGTCCCCGCGCGGTGGACCTACCCCCATCTGGTCAGCGATCGGATGGGCTGGACGTGTCACGTCGACGCCCAGAACGGCACCGGCCTCGTCAACGACGGGTTCCTCGCCGGGCCGGGGTTGGCGCCGCTCATCGAGCGCCTGCCGCAGACCGCCGGGCGCGTCGGGGCCGACCTCGTGATCGTCGACGCCGGGCGCAACGACTGTGAGGTCCCGGACGATGCCGTTCGGGCGGCGGCGACGCGCTACCTCACCGCGCTGCGCGAGGCCTTTCCGTCGTCGCGCCTCGTCATGGTGCTGCCCACCCTGCTCGGCCCGCGGCAGCCCCCGGAGTACCGACGGGTCGCCGAAGTGCTGC
>CAYYCE010000025.1:12791-14280 GCA_964469635.1 uncultured Kineosporiaceae bacterium | reverse complement strand
GCGGTGCACGAGGCCGCGCTGGTGGAGTTGCTCGGCCGGCTCGAGACCGTCGACGGCGCGCCGATGACGGACCCGCTCGCCGCCTCCCGCGACGCCGACCTGCTCGACCGGCTGGCCACCGGGGGGTGGCCGAGGCCCGCGCCGGCGGCGGCCGAACTGTCCGAGCGCACGGCGGAGGTGCTCGACACCCTGCGGGTGATGTCCTGGCTGCAGCAGCGGTGGGGACCGAGATGCTGCGGCCGGTACATCGTCAGCTTCAGCCAGTCCGCCGCCCACCTGGTCGCCGTCCGCGCCCTGGCCCGACTCGCGGTCGAGGACCGGCCGCTGCGGCTGGATGTCGTGCCGCTGTTCGAGACCGGTGAGGACCTGCGCGGCGCGATCGGGGTGCTCGAGGAGTGGACGGCGCTGCCGGGCACCCGGGACTGGCTGGTCGGCACCGGCGACCAGTGCGAGATCATGGTGGGCTACTCCGACTCGGCCAAGGACGTCGGGCCCGCCTCGGCCACGCTGACCCTCTACGACGCCCAACGTGAGATGGTCGCCTGGGGCCGGGAGCGGAACCTGCGGCTGACCCTGTTCCACGGCCGCGGCGGCTCGCTCGGCCGCGGTGGCGGTCCCCTGCACCGCGCGATCACGGCTCAGCCGACGGGCTCGGCGGACGGCCGGTTCAAGGTGACCGAGCAGGGCGAGGTGATCTTCGCGCGGTACGCCGACGTGATGGTCGCCCAGCGGCATCTGGAACGGGTCACCTCGGCCGTCCTGCTCACGGACCAGCCCGAGGTGGTCGCCCGCCGGGACGCCGCCGCGCTCGAGTTCGCCGAGCTGGGCATGAGAATCGAACAGGCCAGCCGCGCGGCCTACCGAGACCTGTTGGACCAGCCCGGCGTGGCCGATCTGCTCGCCGCGGCCAGCCCGCTCGACGAACTCGGTGAACTGCGGCTCGGCTCCCGGCCCGCCCGGCGCAGCGGCGCCGAGGTGGGGCGCAGCATCGAGGATCTGCGAGCCATCCCGTGGGTGTTCGCCTGGTCGATGACCCGGGTCAACCTGCCCGGCTGGTACGGGCTCGGATCCGGCCTGGCGGCGGTCGGCGATCTCGACGCCCTCGGCGAGGCCTACCGGCGTTGGCCGTTGTTCACCGCCCTTCTGGACGTCGCCGAGATGAGTCTGGCGAAGGCGAACCGGCACCTGGCGGCCGGCTTCCTCGCCCTCGGCGACCGTCCGGGCCTGGCCGGGCGGATCCTGGCCGAACTGGACCTGACCGAGCAGATGGTGCTGCGGACCCTCGGCCAGCGGCGCCTGCTGGAGCACAAGCCGCACCTGGACACCGCCGTCCGGCTGCGGAGTCCCTACATCGACGCGCTGAGCCAGATCCAGCTGCGTACTCTGCGGGTGCTGCGCGGCAACGGGACGGAGGCGACCGCGCAGGAGCACCGGGCCTGGGAGACCGTCCTGCTGCTCACCGTCAACGGCGCCGCGGCGCCTCGACTGC
>CAYYCE010000025.1:1391-12781 GCA_964469635.1 uncultured Kineosporiaceae bacterium | reverse complement strand
CACCGTCCTCGACAGCTGCGCGAAGCCGCGTGTGGACGTGGACGTGCTGAGATACCTCCTGAGGCTGGTGAGTGAATCCGCCTCCTCCGCCTCCTCCTCCTCCTCCTCCTCCTCCTCCTGGTGAGGCGGCTGGGGGGGGGGCGGTGGGCCCCGCCCACACAAAACTTTTTTCGGGGGGCGTGGCCGCCCCCCACGCCGAGATTCCGGCCTCGACGGGACGCCGCCTGGTCGGTCTGCGCATCACCACCCAGAGCGACGGCATGGTCGACGTCGCATCGCGGATCGCCTACCTCCGCCCTCCGTACGAGCGGGCACTCGACTCACTGCTCTGCGGAGCCGCCACGGCCGCGGCCGGCGGTGCCGCCCGCGGGGCGTCCGGCCTCGCGAGCGCGAGG
The DNA here is from genome assembly GCA_964469635.1 of uncultured Kineosporiaceae bacterium. GTDB lineage: Bacteria > Actinomycetota > Actinomycetes > Actinomycetales > Kineosporiaceae > JADJPO01. Next base: position 12,386 of record CAYYCE010000025.1, on the reverse strand, counting down.
CGCTGAACCAGGCCGACCGCGGTCAGGATGATCGCGGCGACGATCCCGTCCAGCCACCAGTGGTTGGCGGTCACCGTGATCACTGCGATCGTCAGGACGGCGTGCGCCGGGCCCAGCCACCGCCACCGGCTGCGGGTGACGGACATCGCGTACCAGGCCACGATCAACGCCCAGGCCACATGGACCGACGGCATGGCCGACAGCTGGTTGGACAGGCCGCCGGTGTAGTCGCCGTAGACGGACTGGCCGTACTGCAGCGCGGTGTCCACGAAGCCCAGCGACGGCATCAGCCGGGGCGGAGCCACCGGAACCAGTTGCACCAGAAGGCAGATCAGCGTCGTCAGCACGACGGTCAGGCGCGCGGCCGGGTACCGGTCGCGGTGGCGCCACCACATCCAGAGCAGGAAGGCGGCCATGCCGTTCAGGTGGGCGTAGGCGTAGTACACGTTCGAGCCGCTGACCAGCAGATGGTGGGGCAGGACGAGCCGCTGCAGGGCCGCCTCGTCCGGCAGGTGCAGGGCTCGCTGGACGGCCACGACGGTCTCCGCGCGGCGGATCGCGCCGGTGACGTCCCCGCGCACGTAGCGCCCGACGAACTGCCAGACCCCCAGCAGCGTCATCACCAGGGCGAACTCGGCCCCGAACGCGCGCAGCGAGGGGAACGGCGCGCCGTCGCGGCCCCGGGTCAGCGCGACCAGCAGCGCCAGCGCGACGGCGGCGGCGGCGGACAGCTGCCAGTTCGGATGGATCATCGGCACCGGTCGAGTGTGACCCATGAACGGCCGGTCGCGTGGGCAGGTCTAGCCTCGTGCCCATGAGCGGACGTGTCGTCGTCACCGGAGCAGCGGGAAAGCTCGGCCGCGCGGTCGTCGCCGACCTCGCCGAGCACGGCTGGGACGTGCTGCCCGTCGATCGGGTGCCGGTGCCCGGGTGGACCTGGAACTCGGTGCGCGCCGACCTGACCGACTACGGCCAGGTGGTCGAGATCCTCACCGGGGGCGTCGACGACCGGGGGCCGCGCCCGGAGGCCGTCGTCCATCTCGCGGCCGTGCCGGCGCCCGGGCTGCTGCCCGACTCGGCGACCTTCGCCAACAACGCGCCGACGACCTGGAACGTCTTCCACGCCGCCCGCGCGGCCGGGATCCGCAAGATCGTCTGGGCCTCCAGCGAGACGGTCCTGGGGCTGCCGTTCGACACCCCGCCGCCGTACGCGCCGGTCGACGAGGAGTACCCGCCCCGGCCGGAGTCGACGTACTCGCTGGTCAAGGTCCTCGAGGAGGAGATGGCCGGGCACTTCTGCCGGTGGGACCCGAACCTGTCGATGATCGGTCTGCGGTTCTCCAACGTCATGGACCCCGAGGACTACGCGCAGTTCGGCAGCTTCGACGCCGACCCGATGCTGCGCCGGTGGAACCTGTGGGGCTACATCGACGCCCGAGACGGCGCCCAGGCCGTCCGGCGCTCGCTCGAGCACGCCGTCCCGGGCCGCGAGATCTTCGTGATCGCCAACGCGGACACGGTGATGTCCCGTTCGAGCTCCTCGCGGATGGCCGAGGTGTTCCCGGGGGTCGAGCTGCGCAAGGAACTCGGTGAGCACGAGACGCTGCTGTCCATCGACAGGGCCCGCCGGGTGCTCGGCTTCGAGCCGCGGCACTCCTGGCGCCGCTAGGGCGCGGCGGTCTCGATCACCAGCCGGCGCAGCACCGGGACCGGCAGCGCCGTGATGCGGAACCGGGTGGTGTCGCAGTCGGGCGCTCCGGCGGCCTTTCCGAAGGCCGTGAACGGTGCGGAGCGCACGTCGTAGACCCGGATCCGGCCGCCGGGGCGCACCACCCGGCGCAGCTCCGCGCCGCCGGCGGCGGGGTCGGACCAGTGGTGCAGGGTCAGCGTGGCCACGACGAGGTCGAAGGCGCCGTCCTCGAAGGGCAGGTCTCGGGCGTCGCCGACCAGGGCGGTGGCGCGCTCGCCGAGGGGGCTCAGGTTGGCGCGGGTCCTCTCGATCATGTCGGGTGCCAGGTCGACGCCCGTCAACCGCGCGTCGGGTCTGGCCGCGGCGATCTCCAGGAGGAGTCGCCCCGGCCCGGTGCCGACGTCCAGCACCGAGGCGTCCCGGGGGAGCCCCGCCGCCACGTCCGCGGCGATGCGCCGGTACGGCCGGCGCATCAGCAGCCGGGCGAGGCGGTCGTAGCGTGCCGCAGTCCCGAGGAAGGGCGCGGCGTCGTCGCCGTGGACGTGGCGGCGGCTCGTGTGCGGCATCGGGGTCCCTCCACGGTTGTACGATGCAACTCTTCGGTCACAGTAAGCTGGATAGTTGTGTGATGCAACTCCGAGGGAGGGCCGGTGACCACTCCGGACGGCGGTGACCTTCACGATCTGCTGCTCGAGCTGGCCCGTGCGCTGGGGGGCCTGCACTCCGCCGGGGCCGAGGACTCGGACGGTGTTCCGATGTCGCAGGCGCTGGCGCTGCACGTCCTGGACACCCGGGATGGCCTGACCCAACAGGAGTTGGCGGCCCGGCTGCGGCTGGACAAGAGCACGGTCAGCCGTCTGGTCGCCGGGCTGGAGTCCCGCGAGCTGCTGACGCGCGAGCGCGACCCGGCCAATCGCCGATTCGTCCGGCTCGCCCTGACCGCGAGGGGCCGGCGCGCACACCGCGGACTGGCTCACGTCCTGCACGCCCGACAGTCCGTCGTGCTCGAGAGAATGACGGCGCCCGAACGGGCCGCGCTCAGAACCGGCCTGACCGCGCTGCTGCGCGAACTGCACCGGACGGCGGCCGGCGCGGCGGGAGACCCCCGCGCTCCGCGACGGCCGGCGTGATCGGCACCCGCTCCCGGTGTGCCGGCGGGCCGCGGTGGGGGAGGTTCACCGCGTCGTCCGGACGGCGACCACCTGGTCCAACGGTGGCAGGTCGAGCCCGAGGTAGCTGGCCCTCGCCTCGCCGGGGTCGACGGCCGCCAGGTGGCCGTCGGCGTCGACCATCACCAGCCAGGCGCCGTCCGGGGACCAGGCTGCGGCGCGTGGGGAGGCGTCGGGCGTGATGCCGGCGAGGTAGCGGCGCCGCCCGGTGTCCAGGTCGAGGAGCGTCGGTGCCCAACCCAACGGGGTCGGCAGGTGGACGAGCGCGATGGTGCCGTCGGGCGAGATCCGGCCGGGCCCGAGACTCGAGGCGATGTCCAGCCCGGGCAGCCTCCGCCGGGTGCCGTCGTCCCGGTGTACCACCTCGGTGACGCACCGGTGGACCTCGTCGCACTCGTGCACCAGCCAGCGCGTCGGCCCGACAGCGATCAGGGCGCCGGTGGTGATCCGCCGCAGCCCCTGCGGCCCCGCCTCGTAGGAGCCGCCGTCGCCGGACAGGATCACGTGGCCGGTGCCGTCGGGCAGGGCGTTCCGGAGCGACAGGTCCACGGGCACCGAGATGGCCGTCGGCGTGGGGTCGCCGTCCACGGTGACCAGCCGCAGGCCGCCCCCGCTGCCCGGGTCGACCCACACGTGCATCGAATCCGGACCCGGGAGGGTCGGGCCGCCGTCGCCGCCGACCGCCGGCTTCCAGCGCTGCGCCGGCCGGTCGTCCGGGATCTGGTAGGCGGGGGCGTCGTCCAATGGGCGCACCAGCGCCTGTCCGCCACCGGCGACCAGGGCGACGGGCCCGGTGCCCTGCGGCGCGGGGAGCGCCGTCCGGATGATCCGCCCCCTCGCGACGTCGATGCGTACCAGCACCCCGTCGCCGAGGGCGTAGACGTCCCAGCCCGCGGACGTCGGCAGCAGGGGGCCGCCGGTCTCCTCGACGGTCACCTGGGCGGCGGCCGGTGCGGTGCCGGGGCGACCGCCTGCGGATTCCGGGGCCGGCGCGCCGGCCGTCGGCGGCGCGGTGTGGCGCGTCGCCAGCCCCGCCGCCACCATGCCCGCCACCGCGATCACGCCGATCAACGCGAGCAGCCGCCGGCGGTTCCGCCCTGCGGAAGGCCGGAACGGCTGCGCGGGGCCCCGGTCGAGGTCAAGGACCTCCCAGGCCTGCGAGCGCGGTTCGGAGTCGGAACCCACCCGCCCATCATCCGGTCGGCGGGCCGGTCCCGCGCCCCGACCGGCGCCGTGCAGACCGCGGTGCCGTGGCCTTCAAGTGACATAGGGCCCAGATCGGTCGCGGCGATCGCCGGTCAAACTGGCCGGATTGCCTCAATGCCGAGGAGGGTCGGTCGTGTCGGCTTCTCCTGCGGATCCGGCCCCTGGCCGGGCCGGCCATCCGGCCGTTCCCGCGTCCCGGCGGATGCGCACGAGCCGTCCCTCGGCGGGGGCAATGGCAGAGAGGCGGTGACCCATGGCGGCTCATCGGGGGACGGCGCGCACCGTGGGCTGGCTGTACATCGTGGCCTCCGCGGCCGGGGTCGCGGGCCTGGCGCTGGAGGAGCCGGTCCTGTCCTCCCCGGCCCGGCTCGGCGCGGCCTCCGCCCACGGAGACCGGCTGCTGGCCGGTGGACTGCTCGAGCTGATCATGGGCGGGGCCGCCGTCGCCATCGCCGTGGTGATCTACCCGGTGCTCAAACGCTTCGGTGAGCGCCAGGCGCTGGGCTACCTGGTGGCCAGGGCGGTCGAGGCCGTGATCTACCTGATCGGCACGATCGCCCTGTTGACCCTGGTGACGGCGAGCCGGGACTTCGTCGAGGCCGGGGCCGCCGAGGCCTCGGCGTACCACGCCGCCGGTGAGCTGACGATGGTGGTCCGGGACTGGGGTGGACACGTGGTGCTCGACGTGACCGCCTTCAGCGCGAGCGCCCTGATCCTCAACACGGTCCTGTACCGCGCTCGACTGGTTCCCCGGTGGTTGTCGGGCTGGGGTCTGGTCGGCGCGGGTCTCTACTGGCTCGGCGGGGTGCTGGCCATGTTCTGGCTCGACCCCGGATCGGCGGCGCAGGTGGCGCTCGACGTCCCCCTGGGGATCCAGGAGATGGTGTTCGCGATCTGGTTGATCGTGAAGGGGTTCGAGGGCGCCGCATTCGTCACCTACGACGCCGAGGGTTGGCGGCAGGAGGCGTTCGCGCGAAGAGCGCCGTAGACCGGACCCCGTCCACCGCGTGATCGGCGCGTCGTGTCGGCCGCGGGCCGGTTCGGCCCGCGCGTACGGTGGCGGCATGGCACCTGCGGGCGAGGCGGAGGTGACGGTCCCGCCCGCCGTCCTGCCCCGCGACATGGCGGCGCGGCCGCAGCTGCACGACGAGCTCCATGCCCGGCCGGTCACCGAGCTGACGCCGCCGGCCCTGGTGACCCACATCGCCGTCGAGCACGAGGGAATCGGCCTCGATGACGAGTTGGCCCACGTCGAGGCCCTCATCGAGGCGATGGGTGCCGAGGCCACCCGGCGCGAGCCGGGCTTCGTCCAGGCGGGTTCCGTGTCGGCGTGGATGCGCTGGGAGCGACACGGCGAGTTCTCGGTGTACTCCCTGGCGCAGCCGTGGCACCCCGATCCGGGCGGCGAGCCCGACGACCCCGATCTGATGTCGCGGGTGCCGGTGCCCGCCACGTGGCTCGCCGAACTCCCGGGCCGGACCGTCTCGGCCCTGCAGACCCTCGTGCTGACCACCGCGGTGGACGCCGCCGGGGCGCAGCGGCTGCTGGGGCCGGGCCGGCTGTTCGGGTCCCGGATCCGCGCCAGCGACGCCGTGCTCTACAGCACCTACCGGTTGCGGCCCGACGGCACCACCCGGTTCCTGCTCGCGGTGGGCCCGGGCGTCACCCGGGCCCGGGTCGGGCGGATCGTGCACGGGATCGCGGACGTCGAGATCTACCGCATGCTCGTGCTGCGGGCCTTTCCGCTCGCCCGGGAGATGCAACACCGCATCGACGAGGTCGAGACCCGGCTGAGCACCCTCACCCGGGAGATCGACGAGAGCGAGGGCGGCGACGACCGACTGCTCGAGCACCTGCTGGAGTTGGCGGCCGAGGTGCAGACCGCCACCGCCCGCTGCAGCGGCAGGTTCTCGGCCGCCCGCGCCTACTACGACATCGCCCGGCGGCGGATCGAGGACCTGCGCGACTCCTCGGTGGAGGGGATGACCGGGATCTTCACCCTGCTGGACCGGCGGCTGATCCCGGCGATGGCCACCGTGGAGTCGACGGCCACCCGGTTGACCACCGTCGCCGAGCACACGGCGCAGGCTGCCGATCTGCTGCGCACCCGGGTGGGCATCACCAGGGAGGCCCAGAACAACGAGCTGCTGCGCTCGCTGCGCACCGGCCAGCGCACCCAGCTGCGGCTGCAGGAGACCGTCGAGGGACTCTCGATCGCCGCGATCTCCTACTACGTCGTCGGACTGCTCGGATACCTGGTCAAGGGGCTGAAGGCGGCGGGCGTCCCGCTCGATCCCGAGGTCGCCGTCGGGGCGCTCGTGCCCGTCGTGGTGTTCGGCGTCTGGTGGACGCTGCGCCGGCTCAAGCGGCACCTCGTGGATCTGGACTGACTGTGTGCCGTCCCGAACATGAGCAACTCTGCAGGTTGCCTTGACCCTGGCCTTGCCCAGCGGGCCGGCCTTCTGACTAGCGTCGTGCACATGTCCATGCGATCCGGTTCCCACGTGCCCGACCCGCTGCACTCGCACTACCGCCGCACCACGGGGCCCGGGCGCTCGGCCCTGGTGGCCGTGGGCGTGGCGGCGGCCGTGACCGGGATCGGGGGCGTCCTCGTCCTGCATTCCCTGGACGGCGGGGACGGCGACCCGTCACGGAGCAGCCACCTGGCCCTGCCGGCGAACATCCGGTCGGTGGACCAGAGCCCGTCGCTGCTGCCCACCGGCTCGCTCTCGCCGTCCTCGGCCGCCGAGAACGTCACTGCCTCCTCGGCGCGGACGACCCCCACGGCGTCGAGGTCGGGGGCGTCGAGGACCACCACCGCATCGAGGACCACCGCCGCGGCGAAGACCACGGCGTCCAAGTCCACGGCGTCCAAGTCCACCGCGGCGAGGGCCGCCGCCGCGGCGAGGGCCGCCGCGACACCCACCACGAGGACCGTGGCCGCCAAGGCCGCCGCCCCCACGACCGCGGCGTCCAAGACCGCCACCGCCACGACCGCGGCGTCCAAGACCACCACCGCCGCCACGAGCGGCGGCACCTCCGAATCGGCCTGGGCCCAGCAGGTGCTGGCGCTGACCAACGCCGAACGGGCCGCCACCGGGTGCAAGGCGCTGACCTGGGACTCCAGACTGGCCGCCGCCGCGCAGAAGCACAGCCAGGACATGCGCGACCGCGACTACTTCAGCCACAACAGCCTCGACGGCCGTTCGCCCTTCGAACGGATCAAGGCCGAGGGATACAGCTATCGCATGGCCGCCGAGAACATCGCCGCGGGCCAGCCGAACCCGACGGCCGTGGTGGACGCCTGGATGAACAGCGCGGGACACCGCGCCAACATCCTCAACTGCGGCCTCGCCCAGCTGGGGGTCGGCGTCGCCAAGGGCGGCAGCTACGGCGTGTACTGGACGCAGGACTTCGGCACACCCTGACCCGGGGCGCGTCCGGGCGGCGCCTACCCTGACGGGGTGAGCACGCCAGCGACGTCGACCGCCCGGCGCGAGGTGGTCGGCGCCTGCGCGCTCGATTGCCCCGACGGCTGTTCCTGGCTGGTGATGACGGACGGCGACCGCCTTGTCGGCTTCCGCGGCAACCCGGACCATCCGTTCACCCGCGGCGGGCTGTGCGCCAAGGTGAACCGCTACCCCGACTACGCCGCCGACGCGGACCGGTTGCTGCACCCGATGCGTCGTGTCGGCCCCAAGGGGCCGGGGAGCCGGTTCGAGCGGATCACCTGGCAGGAGGCCCTCGACCTGCTGGCTGATCGGATCCGCGAGGCGATCGATATCCACGGCGGCGAGGCGATCTGGCCGTACGCCGGCACCGGGACCGTGAGCATGGTGCAGGGCATCGGCGGTGCCGGGCAGCGGCTGTTCCACCACCTCGGCGCCAGTCGCCACCGGGACAACATCTGCTCGGTGGCCGGGCACGCGGGCATGGCGTTGACCGCCGGGTCGGCGGCCGGTATGGACCCCGAGGACCTGGCGCACTCCGGGCTGATCCTGCTATGGGGCACCAACACCCTCACCAGCAACCTCCACCTGTGGCCGTTCGTCACCCAGGCACGGGAGCGGGGCGCTCCGGTGGTCGTCGTCGACCCGGTGCGCACCCGCACCGCCCGCCGGGCCGACGTCCACCTGGCGCCCCGGCCGGGTACGGACGGCGCCCTCGCCCTGGGCGCGATGCATCACCTGGTCGAGCTCGGCGGGGTCGACGAGCCCTACCTCGACCGGTGGACGACGGGCTGGCCGCTGTTCCGCGACCGGGTGCTCGCCCGGTGGCCGCCGGCACGGGCCGCCCAGGTCACCGGGCTGGACGCCGGGGGGATCGTCGACCTGGCCGAGCTGATCGCCGCCCACCGACCGCTGGGGATCCGGACGCTGATGGGCCTGCAGCGTCACGGCGGCGCGGCCGCCGCGCTGCGCGTGGTCTCGTGCCTGCCCGCCCTGACCGGGGATTACGCCCGCCACGGTGGCGGGATGTGCTACTCGACCGGGCCGGCCTACGGCTGGAACACCACGGCCCTGAACCGCCCCGACCTGCAACCGGCCGGGCCCACCCGGCAACTGCAGATGTCCTCGCTGGGCCGCGAGCTGCTCGAACGCGACGATCCCCCGATCACGGTGCTGCTGATCTGGGCGGCCAACCCGGTGGTCTCCAACCCCGACCAGAACCGGGTCCGGCGGGGTCTGGCGCGCCAGGACCTGTTCACGGCCGTCGTCGACCACCGGCTCACCGACACCGCCGGGTACGCGGATCTGGTGCTGCCGGGCACCACCCAGCTCGAGCACCTCGACCTGACCGAGTCGTACAGCCACCTGTACGTGCAGTGGAACGAGCCTGCCGTGGCGCCGCCGGGCGAGTGCCGCTCGCACACCGAGCTGTTCCGCGGCCTGGCGCGGGCGCTCGATGTCACCGAACCCGCCGTCCTGGCCGAGGACGAGGAACTGGCGGCGGCCGCCCTGGACTCGCCCACCCTCGCGGGGATCACCGTGGAGTCGTTGCGCGCGAACGGATTCCAGCGAGTCGCCAGACCCCGCCCATACCTGCCGTTCGTCGAGGGGTTCCCCACCCCGTCCGGCCGGTTCGAGTTCGTCTCCACCGCTGCCGAGACGGACGGCGCCGGGCCGCTGCCCGACTACGTGCCGCCCCACGAGTCGCTCGGCACCACGGGTGACGGCGGGCTCGCGCTGATCTCGGCCGCCAACCACTATCTGGTCAACTCCACCTTCTCCGGCAGCCCGCTGCACCGCCGGGCGGGGGCCCCGGTCGTCACGCTGCACCCCGCGGACGCCGCGGCGCGGGGCATCGGCGAGGGCGATCCGATCGTCGTGCGCAGTCCGCGCGGCCGGTTCGAGGCCACGGCCGCCGTCAGCGACGTGGTCAGGGTCGGCGTGGCGGCGACGACGAAGGGCCTGCGCCCCGGCGGATCCGGCGCATCGGTCAACGCCACCACCGCCGACCGCGACTCGGACTGCGGCGGCGGGGCGACGTTCCACGACAACCGGGTGTGGGTCAGACTGGGTTCGTGCGACCAGCCCTGACCGAACCGGAGCTGCTCGACCAACTCGCCGACGTGGGCCGCCACGCCGTCGCGCGGGGGTTCGTCCTGGCCAGCGGCGGCAATCTGTCGGCCCGGCTGCCGGGCTCCGACCGGTTCCTGGTCACCGCCGCCGGGACCTGGCTCGACCGGCTCGGGCCGCAGGACTTCATCGCCATGACCCTGGACGGCGAGGTGGCGGCCGGCTCGGCGTCGGGTGCGGGGCCCTCGAGCGAGTGGAAGCTGCACCAGCGCACCTACCGGGAACGGTCCGACGTCAATGCGGTGGTGCACCTGCACCCGCAGCACGCCGTCCTGGTCGACGCCCTGGGACACCCGATCCGGCTGCTCACCCTCGACCATGCCTATTACGTGGGCTCGGTCGGAACGGTCCCCTTCCACCCCAACGGATCCGACGAGCTCGCGGACGCCGCCGCGCGGCAGGCGCGCGAGCACGACTGCGTGGTGCTGTCCCACCACGGATGCTCGGCCCTGGGCCCGGACGTGGGGATGGCCCTCCGGCGGGCGATGAACCTCGAGGAGGCGGCCACCGCCACCTACCGGATGCTGTTGGCCGGGGACACCACGACGGCGTTCCCGGTCGGAGCGGTGCCACGGCACGTCTGAACGAGAACGAGAGCAGGAACGGGGATCAGCCGCCCGGGCCGGCTCGGGCACGCCCGGTGTTCCCCGCCGCGGAATGGGGCCGCGCCCGGTCAGGCCACTCCGGGGAACTTCTGCCGGTACATGTCCCGGTCGGCCTCGGCCAGCAGGTCCGCCAGCTGCGGGATGTGCCCCGAGCCGGAGGCCAGGCCGATGCTGACCCGCAGCCGAAGGTCGGCCGGCAACGGGGGCGGTGGGTGCAGCGCCTCGAGCCAGTGGGCGATCTTGGCGGCCGCGGCCATGGCACCGTCGTGATCGGTCTCCGGCAGCAGCACGGCGAACTCGTCGCCGCCCAGCCGAGCCACGATGTCGTGCCCTCGCAGGGCCTGCCCCAGGCGGCGTCCGATGGTGGCCAGGACCTCGTCGCCGCCCTGATGGCCGAAGCGGTCGTTGACCGCCTTGAAGTCGTCGACGTCCAGGTAGAGCACCGCCAGCGGATGACCGTAGCGGATCGAGCGGGTGATCTCGGGCTCGGCCCGCTCCAGGAACCCGCGGCGGTTGTACAGACCCGTGACGTGGTCGCGGGAGGCCAGTTCGCGCAGCCGGGCCCGGTCGCGCTGCACCAGGCAGACCACCGCGCTGCAGACCAGGTAGACGGTCAACCGCAGCAGGAACATCCCCAGGAGCAGCCAGGGATTGCGGGCGCCGTCCACCCACGACGACACGGTGTCGAGCAGGGCGGCGACGGCGGCGGCGAAGAACCCGGCGCGCCGCGGCCCCCCGCCGGCCCC
>CAYYCE010000025.1:0-1381 GCA_964469635.1 uncultured Kineosporiaceae bacterium | reverse complement strand
CCGGCGAACTCCGGGTTGACGACCGCGTCCGTCGCCGCCGCGAGCACCGGTATCACGTAGACCACCGAGAAGTGGATCGGCGGGCCCAGGGCGAGGTTCACCAGGAAGAGCAACATCGTCGCGGCCAGGGCGGCGGCTGTGACCAGGAAGCGCGTCACCTGAGCGGGCAAGGCATGCGGCACCGATGGTCACCTCCAAGTCCGACGGGCCGGGTCGGATGGCGGATCGGAGGCAAGCGTAGTCACAACGGAGCGGTTCGGGTTCCATTCGGCTCAGATGTCCGTTTGGCGAACCGCGCCCGCCACGGGACGGTCCTGTCGACCGGCCGCCCGAAATGCCCCGGAGGGCTACTCGGGTACGTGCCGGTACGCGCCGTCGCTGGCGCTGGTGGCCATCGAGGCGTACGCCCGCAGTGCGGCCGAGATCGGCCGGTCCCGATCGGTGGGGGTATACGGCTTCGGACGGCGCTCCTGCGCCTCGCGGCGTCGAGCCAGCTCGTCGTCGGGCACGGTGAGCGTGATCGACCGGCCCGGGATGTCGATGCTGATCTCGTCGCCGGTCTCGATCAGGGCGATGACGCCGCCGGAGGCGGCCTCGGGCGAGACATGGCCGATCGACAGCCCCGACGTGCCGCCGGAGAACCGGCCGTCGGTGATCAGCGCGCATGCCCTGCCCAGCCCGCGACCCTTGAGGAACGAGGTGGGGTAGAGCATCTCCTGCATGCCCGGACCGCCCCGGGGGCCCTCGTAGCGGATCACCACGACGTCCCCCTCGACCACGATGTCGCCCAGGATTCCCTCGACCGCGGCGTCCTGGGACTCGAAGACCCGGGCCGGACCGCTGAACTTCCACAGCTCCTCGGCAACGCCCGCGGTCTTGACCACGCAGCCGTCGACGGCGAGGTTGCCGAACAGGATCGCCAGCCCGCCGTCCGCGGTGTAGGCGTGCTCGGCCGAGCGGATGCAGCCCGACTCGGCGTCGGTGTCCAGGCTCGCCCAGCGGTTGGTCGTCGAGAACGGCTCGGTGGTCCGCACCCCACCCGGGGCGGCGTGGAACAGCTCGATCGCCTCGGGGCGGGCGTGGCCGCCCCGCACGTCCCAGTCGTGCAGCCAGGAGTCGAGATCGACGGAGTGCACCGACCGCACGCCGCGGCGCAGCGCCCCGGCCCGGTCCAGTTCACCCAGCAGCGCGGGGATGCCGCCGGCCCGGTGGACATCCTCCATGTGGTACTTCGGGCTGTTGGGAGCCACCTTGCTCAGGCACGGCACCCGTCGGGAGACGGCGTCGACGTCGGAGACGGTGAAGTCGAGTTCGGCCTCCCGGGCCGCGGCCAGCAGGTGCAGCACGGTGTTGGTGGAACCGCCCATGGCGACGTCGAGCG